>NZ_JAPFQL010000034.1 GCF_028446585.1 Intrasporangium calvum | reverse complement strand
CTGCCGGCTGCGCTGGCCGAGATCGAGGTCTGAGCGACCCGACCCGACAAAGGGACAGGCCCCGGGTCTCTGACCGAGACCCGGGGCCTGACTGGTGTCGAGGGGGGGACTTGAACCCCCACGCCCGTTAAGGGCACTAGCACCTCAAGCTAGCGCGTCTGCCATTCCGCCACCCCGACAAGGTGATGAGCAAGCAATCCGTCCTCTCGGGCGAATCCCTTGCGGCGAGGTGAAACGGTAGCACGGGACCTGACCAAATGCCCAAACGGGCGGGCGGCACCCAACGAGCCCAGCGGCATACGCTCACGTCATGCCGAACCCCGCCGCGAAGGACACGTCTGCGCCCACCCCGACCACCCACGTGACGGCGCAGGACGAGGTCGCGCGGATCTGCAGCGACCTGATCAGGATCGACTCGTCGAACTACGGCGACGACAGCGGACCGGGGGAGCGGGCGGCAGCCGAGTACGTCGTGGGCCAGCTGGCCGAGGTCGGTCTCGAGGCCGAGCTGCTCGAGAGTCGCCCGGGGCGAGCGACCGTCGTGCTGCGCCTGGAGGGGACCGACCCCACCCGGCCCGGCCTCGCCGTGCACGGGCACCTCGACGTGGTGCCGGCCAACGCGGCCGACTGGCAGGTCGACCCCTTCGGCGCTGAGGAACGCGACGGCTGCATCTGGGGACGCGGCGCCGTCGACATGAAGGACATGGACGCCATGATCCTGGCCAATCTGCGCGAGTTCGCGCGCACGGGCACCCGGCCGGCGCGGACGACGACCTTCGTCTTCTTCGCCGACGAGGAGGCCGGCGGGGTCCACGGCAGCCACTGGCTCGTCGACCGGCACCCGCACTGGTTCGAGGGCGTCACGGAGGCCGTCAGCGAGGTCGGCGGCTACAGCGTCAGCGTCCCCACCCCGGACGGCGAGCGCCGCGCCTACCTGCTCCAGACGGCCGAGAAGGGCATCCTCTGGCTGCGGCTGCACGCCCACGGCCGTGCCGGGCACGGGTCGGTGCCCAACGACGAGAACGCCATCGTCCGCCTCGCCGCGGCCATCGGCCGCATCGCCACCCACGAGTGGCCCCGCGAGTACATCGCCTCCGTCAAGCAGCTCCTCGACGGGCTGAGCGCCCTGACCCAGCAGCCGTATGCCGCTGGGCTCGACCCGCTGCTCGCCACCCTGGGCGGCGCGCAGGGTTTCGTGCGCGGGACCCTGCAGGACACGGCCAACGTCACCATGCTCGACGGCGGCTACAAGCACAACGTCATCCCGCAGTCCGCGTCGGCGGCCGTCGACTGCCGTTACCTGCCCGGCCACGAGGAGTCGCTCCTCGCGACCATCCGAGAGCTCGCGGGCGAGCACGTCGAGGTCGAGGTCGTCCACCGCGACATCGCCATCGAGGCGCCCTGGGAAGGCAGTCTCGTCGAGTCGATGAAGCAGTCCCTGCTCCGCGCCGACCCGGGAGCAACGGTGCTGCCCTACTGCCTGTCCGGCGGGACCGACAACAAGGCGCTCGCGACGCTCGGGATCACCGGCTACGGCTTCGCGCCGCTGCGCCTGCCCGCCGACCTCGACTTCGCGCCCATGTTCCACGGCATCGACGAGCGCGTGCCCGTCGAGTCACTGCGCTTCGGGGCGCGAGTGCTCGGCGACTTCCTGCGCACCTGCTGACCCCGGGTCGGGCGCTCAGGCGGTGCGCTGGACGCGGATGATCCGCCGGCGCAACCAGACCCGGTGGACGCCGCCCTCGTAGCGGACCGAGCGAGTCAGCTCCCAGCGGCCGTACTCCGCATGCTCGCGCACGGCCTGGCGCCGCGTCGCCTTGGACGTGTGCCGGTCGAACGTCAGCACGTGGTACTCGTACTCGGTCATCGCGGACATTGTGGCACCCGAGTCCCCATCAGGCCGCCAGTCCGTGGGGTACGGTCACACGGTAAGGCCCAGGGGATCGGGGGAGGCCCGCCCGGGGGCGCCCCAAGGCCCAGGAGGGCACCATGCTGAAGAGGACCCGCCGCGTCGCGGCCGCCACCATCGTCCTGCCGCTCGCGCTGCTGACCGCGTGCTCGTCGGACACACCGGCCCCGACCGCCAACCCGACGGCGGCCGGCACGATCGCAGGCTCGACGACCACGCCCGCGACCAGCACGGCCGCGCCGACGCACGGGGACCGGGACTCCTTCGTGGCGGCGCTGCTGGCCGGCAGCACCAAGATGACGACCGCGCACGTCGAGATGGCGATGGAGATCGAAGGTCAGGCCGTCACCATGTCGGGCGACATGAAGATGGCTGGCGCCAGCCCCGCCATGCAGATGACGATGGACATGGGCGAGGCGATGAGCCTCGACATGATCCTGCTCGAGAGCTCGCTCTTCCTCAAGGGCATCCCCGGCCTCGAGCCGGGCAAGTGGGCCAAGGTGGCCGTCACCGGAGCCATGGCCGAGGAGTTCGAGAAGTCGCTCCAGCAGGCCGACCCCGCCCAGCTCGCGGCCACCTACGAGAAGGCCGTCAAGGACGTGAAGTTCGTCGGTGCCGAAGAGGTGGATGGCGAGCCGGTGCAGCACTACGAGGTGACGATGGACACCAAGGCGCTGGGCGACACCCTTCCCCAGGACGCCAAGGACCTGCCCGACACCGTCGTCTACGACATGTGGCTCGACGCCGACAACCGGCTCCGCCAGGTGGTCTACTCCGTCGCGGGGGCCGAGGTGGAGATGAAGATGAGCAACTACGGTGAGCCCGTCGACATATCCGCACCGCCGGCGGCCGACGTCGTGGAGGTCCCCAACTCCTGAGCCGAGAGGCTCGAGCAGGTGGTGAACGGCTCGTGAACGTCTGCTGCGTTCGCGAGCCGTTGCCCGTTCGAGCAGGGCCATTTGGTGCCGACATTCGGTGTCATCGTCCTGCCCGGTCGACTACGGTCGACTCATGACCGTGGAGCCCCGCGCCGCCCTGGAGCGGCTCATCACTGCGCTCGAACGCCACTACGAGGCGGCAGCGTCCGCCAAGGATCCCGACCACCCCCTCGTCACCGCGGCGGCGCAGGACCTGGCCGAGGCGTTCGACGAGTACGACGAGGCGCTCTTCGTGGCGACGGAGGTCGCCACGCCGCTGGCCGTCTACGGTGACGACTTCGACGGTCACGAGGACGAGGAGGACTCCGACGGCGTCTACGCCGGGCTCGACCCGGACGAGTACGACGACGAGGATGACGAGGACGACGAGGACGACGATCTTGACGACGACGACCTTGACGACGACGACCTTGACGACGACGACCTTGACGACGAGGACGAGGACGACGACCTCGACTATGACGACGAGGACGACGACGATCTCGACGACGATCTCGACGGCGACGACCGGGGCGGCCCGACCAGCAAGGCCTGAGGGGAGCGGCGTGACTCCCTGAGCCCGCAGGCGCCCCGGGGTCAGCCGAGGTGGGACACGTCCTCCAGGGCGTCGACGATCTCTGGTGGCAGGGTCAGCTCGAGGCTGGTGAGCGCGGTCCGCAGCTGCGCGCTGGTGCGAGCGCCGACGATGGGCGCCGTCACCGCCGGGCGGTCGCGCACCCAGGCCAACGCCACCTCCGAGGGGGACACCCCGAGCCCTCGGGCGGCCATGACCACGGCCTCGGAGACCCGCATGCTGTGCTCGTCGAGGAACCGCTCGGCGAAGGCGGGGAAGTCCGGCGACGTCGCACGCGAGCCCGCTGGGACGCCGGACCGGTACTTGCCGGTGAGGACGCCGCGGCCCAGTGGCGACCAGGCGAGGATGCCGAAGCCGAGCGACTCGGCCGCGGGCAGCAGCTCTCGCTCGGCACTGCGCTCCACGAGGGAGTACTGGATCTCGTTGACCACCAAGGGGACCCGTGACTGCTCGAGCAGGCTGAAGGCGCGGGTGGCCTGCCAGCCGGAGTAGTTCGACACACCGACGTAGCGGGCGCGTCCGGTGGCCACCGCCCACTCCAGTGCGGACAGGGTCTCGGTGAGGGGCACCTCGTCCGACCAGCTGTGCACGAGCCAGAGGTCGACGTGGTCGGTGCGCAGCCGCTGGAGGGAGGCGTCGAGCTGGTGCATCAAGCCGCGGCGCGAGACGTCGACCCGGCGTTCGTCGGCCACCCGGTGGATGCCGGCCTTGGTGCAGATGACGAGGTCGTCGCGGGGGACGAGCTTGTCGAGCATGTCGCCGAGGCAGGTCTCCGCGTCCCCGCCGCCGTAGCCGTAGGCGGTGTCGACGAGCTGGCAACCGGCGTCGAGGAAGGCGCGCACGTGGTCGGTCGCCTCGTGGCGGTCGACGGAGTTGCCCCATGTCATGGTCCCGAGCGCCAGGGGAGTGACCCGAAGGCCAGAGGTGCCGACTCGTCGCTGCATGGTGCAGCACGGTAGCCGCTCGGGTGGTCGCGACCGGGTGGCGGCGCGCCGGTAGGGCAGGGGAGCGGCGCTACCCTCCCCCCATGCGACTGGGAGTGAACCTCGGTTACTGGGACCGCGGCGCCGCCGGCCACGACATGGTGGCCATCGCCGTCGAGGCGGACCGGCTCGGATTCGACAGCGTCTGGGTCGCCGAGGCCTACGGCTCGGACGCGCCGTCGATGCTCGCCTGGATCGGGGCGCTGACCGAGCAGGTCCACCTCGGGTCCGCGGTGATGCAGATCCCGGCGCGGACGCCGG
The DNA here is from genome assembly GCF_028446585.1 of Intrasporangium calvum. GTDB lineage: Bacteria > Actinomycetota > Actinomycetes > Actinomycetales > Dermatophilaceae > Intrasporangium > Intrasporangium calvum_A. Next base: position 55,499 of record NZ_JAPFQL010000034.1, on the reverse strand, counting down.
CGATGACCGCGATGACGATCGACACCATGTCGGGCGGCCGGTTCCGCCTGGGCCTCGGCGTCTCCGGTCCGCAGGTCAGCGAGGGGTGGCACGGGGTGCGGTTCGCCAGCCCGCTCGGGCGGACCCGCGACTACGTCGACATCGTCCGTTCGGCACTGCGTCGTGAGCGGGTGACCCACGCGGGCCCGCACTACGAGCTGCCGCTGCCGGACGGGCCCGGCAAGGCGCTCAAGCTCGGCTCGCGCCCGCTGCGGGCCGACGTGCCCGTCTACCTCGCGGCCGTCGGCCCCCGGAACCTCACCCTCACGGGCGAGATCGCGGACGGCTGGCTGGCCATCTTCCTCAGCCCGGAGCACGCCCGGGAGGAGATCCGACTCATTGCCGAGGCACGCCGCGCGGCCGGGCGCGGCACGACGGAGGACCCCCTGTCGGGGTTCGACGTGGTGTCGTCGACCCCGGTCGTGCTCGTCGACGACGTCAGCGAGGCAGCCGACCACCTGCGGGACTACTGCGCCCTCTACATCGGCGGGATGGGCTCGCGGGAGCAGAACTTCTACAACCGGCTCGCGTGCCGGATGGGCTTCGAGGAGGAGGCCGCGCGGATCCAGGACCTCTACCTCGCGGGGCACCACCGTGAGGCTGCCGCCGCGGTCCCGATCGACTTCATCGACGAGACCGCGCTGCTCGGCTCGCCGCAGCGGGTCGCGCGTCGGCTCGGCCGTTACGAGGAGGCCGGCGTGACGACCCTGGCCGTGGCCACCGGGGGGCGGATGACCCGGCAGCAGGCCACCGCGACCCTGGCCGTGATGGCGGATCTGCACGCCGCCCGCGGGGCCCCCGGCGCCTGACCTGCCGTCCGCGCCTGACAGCCGCCCCGGCTAGGCTGCACGCCTGTGCCCACGCACGCCCAGGCGGGCCGGGCCACCCCGGCGTTCCCCCGACCCAGAAGGTTTCGTGAATCGTGGCTGACCTGAGCTATCTCGACGCAGTGATCCTCGGCGTCGTGGAGGGCCTGACCGAGTACCTGCCCGTCTCGTCGACGGGCCACCTCACCATCACCGAGAAGCTGCTCGGCCTGGAGGTGGACGCCCCGGCCGTCACGGCCTACACCGCGGTCATCCAGCTCGGCGCCATCGCCGCCACGCTGATCTACTTCTTCAAGGACATCGTCCGGTTCGCGCGCGCCTGGTTCCGGGGCCTCGCCTCGGCGGAGGGACGGCGCGACCCGGACTACGGTCTCGCGTGGGCCGTGGTGATCGGCTCGCTGCCGGTCGGCGTCGTCGGGTTCCTCGCCCGCGACCTCATCGCCGGTGCCCTGCGCAGCCTCTGGGTCGTGGCCGCGGCGCTCGTCCTGTGGAGCGCCGTCATGGTGGTGTCCGAGCGGATGCACACGACCTACGAGCGGCGGGCGGCCGTCCGGGGCGAGCACTCCGTGACCCCGGTGGACGGGCTGGTCATCGGTCTCGTCCAGTGCTTCTCGCTCATCCCCGGCGTCTCCCGCTCGGGTGCCACGATCTCGGCAGGCCTGGCCCGGGGCATCGACCGGGTCACCGCGACGCGGCTCAGCTTCTTCCTGGCCATCCCGGCGCTGACCGCGGCGGGAGTCTTCCAGGCCGCCGAGCAGCAGGACGCCCTGGTCGACCTCGGGATCGGCCCGATGATCGTCGGTCTCGTGGTGGCGTTCGCCGTCGCCTACGCCTCGATCGCGTGGCTGTTGCGCTTCGTCGCCTCCAACAGCCTGCTCTCGTTCGTCTGGTACCGGGTCGGCCTGGGCCTCGTGCTCGCCGTCGTCCTTGGGGCGGGTTGGCTCTCGGCCACGTGACCCGTCGGCCTCAGAGCCACCCGGAGCGCTTGAACCTCGTCCAGAGGAACCAGCAGGCCCCGACCATCGCCGCGAGGACGACGAAGTAGCCGTAGTGGTACTCCGTGCCGTCGACGTTGACGCTTGCCACGAGCTCGGGCATGACCTCGAAGTTCATCCCGTAGATGCCGGCGATCATGGTCGGCACGGCCGCGATGGCCACCCAGGCGGAGATCTTGCGCATGTCGGCGTTCTGCTGGACCGAGACGCTGGTGAGGTGGGCGGCGAGGATGTCCGAGAGGAGCCGGTCGTAGGCCTCGATGTGGTCGTTGACGTGGCGCAGGTGGTCGGCCACGTCGCGGAACAAGTGGCGGATGTCGACGTGCAGGTCACGTCCTGCGCCGCGGTCCATGTAGGTGGCCAGCGCGTCCGCGAGCGGCCAGCTCGCCCGTTTGAACTCGAGGACCTCGCGCTTGAGCCGGTAGATCGTGTTGGCGTCCCCGACCCCGTCCTCGGCCAGGACCTGCGCCTCGATGTCGTCGAGGTCGATGCTCAGCTCCCGGTCGACGAAGACGTAGTGGTCCACCACGGAGTCCATCACGGCGTGGAGCACGGCGAGCGGCCCATGCTCGAGCCGGTCGGGCTCGAGCTCGAGGCGCTGGCGCACGTCACGCAGCGGGTTGCCCTCGCCGCGCCGGACGGTGACGACGAAGCGGTCGCCGATGAAGAGCATCAGCTCGCCGGTCTCGATGTCGCTCGTCTCGTCGATGTAGCGCAGGGTCTTGAGCACGACGAACACGGAGCGTTCGTACTGCTCGATCTTGGCGCGCTGGTTGCCGGTCACGGCGTCCTCGACGGCGAGCGGGTGCAGGCCGAGCTCGCGGTTGACGAGGGCGAACTCCTCGTCGGTGGGGTCCTTCAGACCGATCCACAGGAACCCCTCGGCGCCCGCGCGAAGCCGCCCCAGCTCGTCGCTGAGGTCCCCGCACTCGACGCGCTCTCCCCGGCGGTAGATGGCCTGGTCCACGATCACAGCCCTACTCCACCACAAGGCGATGCCGTATGCCGCTGGGCTGGGTCGGCGCGTCTACGCTGGCCGGGTGCCCACTGTCCTCTTCGTCCGCCACGGCCGCTCCAGCGCCAACACGGCAGGCGTGCTGGCCGGATGGACCCCGGGGGTCTTCCTCGACGAGGCGGGAGAGGCGCAGGCGACCCGCGTCGGCGAGTCGATCGCGGCGGCGGGGATCGAGGTGGCGCACCTCGTGTCCTCACCGTTGGACCGCTGCCTGCAGACGGCTGACCGGATCGCCGACGAGCTGGGGCCCCTGTCGCGCTCGGTGCACCCCGGGCTGGGGGAGTGCCACTACGGGGCCTGGACCGGGCGGGCACTGCGGGACCTCGTCAGTGAGCCGCTCTGGGAGGTGGTCCAGGACCGGCCGAGCGAGGCTCGCTTCCCCGCCTCGGACGCCTTCCGTGCCGAGTCGCTCGCCGAGGTCCAGGAGCGGGCCCTCAGCGCCGTGCGGGAGACCGACGCCCACGTGCTCGAGCAGCACGGACCCGAGGCAGTGTGGGTGGCGGTGTCGCACGGGGACGTGATCAAGGCGGTCCTGGCCCACGCTGCGGGGGCGCGTCTCGACGACTTCCAGCGGTTCGTCGTCGACCCCGGCTCGGTCAGCGTCGTGCACTACACGCCGCGGCGGCCGTTCCTCGTCCGGCTCAACGACATCGGCGGCGACCTGCGTGCCGTCCGGCCCGCGACGGCGCCGGGGCGCGACGGAGACGCAGCTGTCGGGGGCGGTGCCGGCGCCCCCGACACCCCGTCCGCTGCGCCTGCGGACGCACCGGGGCGGGCCGACGAGGTCGGATAGGGTCGACGGCATGACGTTCCAGGACTTCGACCCGGTGGCGCGCTTCGTCGCGGGCACGGTCGGACCCGCGGGCAACCGGACGTTCTACCTCCAGGCGACCGATGGCCGGCGGGTCGTCACCGTCGCGGTGGAGAAGGAGCAGGTCTCGATCCTCGCCGACCGGATCAATGACGTGCTCGACCAGCTCGCCCCGGCGGCGGCGATCGAGCCGGGCGAGCCGGGCGGCGCGCCGGAGGACACGGAGCCGCTCCAGACGCCCTTCGAGGAGGACTGGCGCGTCCAGACCCTGTCGCTGGCCTGGGACGAGGAGCACCAGCGGCTCGTCATCGAGTGCCACGACCACGATCCCGACGAGCTGCCGGGGGAGGCCGAGGTGGATCCCCCGATCGGAGAGGGCCTCGAGGGATCGCCCTTCGCGCGCAACTCACTCCGGGTGTCGCTCGACCCCGCACAGGCGCGTGCCTTCGCCCGGCGGACCATGACGGTCGTCCGGGCCGGCCGACCGCCGTGCCCCTTCTGCGGTCGGCCCCTCGACCCGTCAGGGCACATCTGCCCCCGGGCCAATGGCTACCGCCGCTGACGGAGCGCTCCCGCCGCGCGGGGCAGCGGCGCACGACCAGGCCCTGCTCGGCGAGCTGGAGGTGGTCGGGCGGGTCACGTCGTCCTCCAACGTCGCCCTGCTGGTCCGCCTCGTCGCGGGTGACGGCGCCTACGGCATCTACAAGCCGGTGCGGGGCGAGCAGCCGCTCTGGGACTTCCCCGAGGGCACCCTGGCCGGCCGCGAAGTGGCTGCGCACCTCGTCTCGGAGGCAGGGGGCTGGCACGTCGTCCCGCCGACCGTCCTGCGCGACGGCCCGTTGGGGACCGGCTCCGTCCAGCGCTGGGTCGGCGACCCGTTCGCGCCCGTACCGGACGACGAGGTCGTCGACCTCGTCCCCGGCGATGCGGTGCCCACGGGCTGGTTGCCCACGTTCACCGGTGAGACGGTGACGGGTGAGCCGGTCACCGTCGTCCACGCCGCGACCGACGACGTCCGGGCGCTCGCCGTGCTCGACGCCGTGATCAACAACTCCGACCGCAAGGGCTCGCACTGCCTGCGCGACGCCACCGGCCGGCTCTGGGCGATCGACCACGGCGTCACCTTCCACGCGACCCCCAAGCTGCGGACGGTCCTCTGGGGCTGGGCCGGCGAGCCGCTGACGGACGCCGACCTCGCGCGACTCGAGCGGCTGCAGGGCACGCTGGACGACCGCGACGAAGGACTGGGCGAGGCGCTGGAGCTCCTCCTGCCGCACGAGGACGTGGCCGCCCTCCGGGAGCGGGTCGCCCGTCTGCTCCGCCTGCGGCGGCACCCGCGCCCGAGCCCGGGCTGGCCCGCCGTCCCGTGGCCGCCGCTCTGAGGGGATGCGCGGCCGGCCGGCCGGCTGCGGATAGAGTCTGCGCGTGAAGAGTTGGCCCGCACCGTTCGTCCCCCAGGTCCCAGGTCGCTCACCTGAGGTCCGCGTCAAGGACACGGTCTCCGGCGAGCTCCTCCCCGCCGCGCTCGGGGACACGTCCTCGGTCTACGTCTGCGGCATCACGCCCTACGACGCGACCCACCTGGGTCACGCCGCGACGTACCTGACGTTCGACCTGCTCGTCCGCGCGCTGCGCGACAGCGGTGTCGCCGTCCGCTACGTGCAGAACATCACCGACATCGACGACCCCCTCCTCGAGCGGGCCGACCGCGACGGGATCCCCTGGGAGGACCTCGCCACCCGCGAGATCGGCCTCTTCCGCGAGGACATGACCGCCCTCGCCGTGCTGCCCCCGGACGAGTACCTCGGGGCCGTCGAGAGCATCCCGACCTTCATCGCCCCCATCGAGCAGCTGCTCGCGTCAGGGGACGCCTACCTCGTGCCGGCCCCGGACGCCTCCCGGCCAGGGGCTCACGACGTCTACTTCGACGTCAGCCGGGACCCGAAGTTCGGCTCGGTCAGCCAGCTCGACGAGGCCGGCATGCTCGAGGTCTTCGCCGAGCGCGGCGGCGACCCGGACCGCGAGGGCAAGCGCAACCGGCTCGACGCCCTCCTGTGGCGCGCCCACCGTGAGGGAGAGCCCGAGTGGGACGGCGGCCCGCTCGGTCCGGGCCGACCTGGCTGGCACATCGAGTGCGCCTGCATCGCCTGCACCCACCTCGGCCTGCCGATCGACGTGCAGGGCGGCGGTTCCGACCTCGTCTTCCCGCACCACGAGATGAGCGCTGCGCACGCCCGCGCCTTCAGCGGCACGACCACCTTCGCCCGGACCTACGTCCATCAGGGCATGGTCGGCCTCGACGGCGAGAAGATGAGCAAGAGCAAGGGCAACCTCGTCTTCGTCTCCGAGCTGCGCCGCGCCGGCGTCGACCCGATGGCGATCCGGCTCGCCCTGCTCGCCCGGCACCACGCGAGCGACTGGATCTGGCAGGAAAGCGACCTCACCGCCGCGCAGGAGCGGCTCGCCACCTGGCGCCGAGCCCTCTCCGGCAACGGCGGCCCGCCCGCCGAGGACACCGTCGCGCAGATCCGTGCCGCCCTCGCCGACGACCTCGACAGTCCCCGGGCGCTCGCCTCCGTCGACCGGTGGGCCGACGAGGCGCTCGCGCGGGGCGGCGACGACGCCGGGGCGCCCGGTCTGCTGGCCCGTGCCATCGACGCCCTCCTCGGCGTCCGGCTCTGAATCTGCGGTAGGAGCGGCGGCCACGGCCGGCTGGGAGCGAGCCCAGCGGCATACGGCAGCAGGAAGCCAGCCCGACGCCGCAGGTCAGCGGCCGCCCTGGTCGTCGTCCCGACCCCGCAGGTAGCGCTCGAACTCCCGCGCGATCGCGTCGCCGGTCGCCTCGGGCAGCTGGGCCGTGTCCTGGGCCTCCTCGAGGGACTGGACGTACTCGGCGACCTCCTCGTCCGACTGGGCCAGCTCGTCGACCCCGCGCTCCCACGCGCGGGCGTTCTCCTCCAGCTCGCCGTGCTCGATCGTCACCCCGAGCAGGGACTCGATGCGCCGCAGCAGGCTCAGCGTCGCCTTCGGCGAGGGCGAGCCCCCCGCGTAGTGCGGCACCGCGGCCCACGCCGACACCGTCGGCACACCCGCGTCGCTCGCCGTCGCGCTGAGCACCCCGACGATGCCGGTCGGACCCTCGTAGCGGCTCGCCTCGACGTCGAACCGGTGGATCGCCGCGTCGTCCTCCGCCGTGGCCGTCACCGGGATCGGGCGCGTGTGCGGCACGTCCGCGAGCAGGGCGCCGATCGTGACGATCGTCGACACGCCCAGCTGCTGGGCCAGCTCGAGCAGCTCCACCGAGAAGCTCCGCCACCGCATCGACGGCTCGATGCCCTGGACAAGCACGACGTCCCGGTCAAAACCCGTCTCCGTCGCGACGAGGATCCGCGTTGTCGGCCACGACAGGACCCGCCGGCCGTCCTCGATGCCGACGCGGGGCCGGTTGACCTGGAAGTCGTAGTAGTCCTCCGGGTCGAACGCCGCGACCAGCTCGGCATCCCAGACCTCGGCCAGGTGCCGGACGACGGCGCTCGCCGCCTCGCCCGCGTCGTTCCAGCCCTCGAAGGCCGCGATGAGCACCGGGTCGACGAGATCCGGGACGTCCTCGAACTCCAGCACGGCCTCTCCTCTCAGCGGGGCGGACGTGCCCCTGCATCTCACCTTATGCCGCGGGGACGGTCTGCCACAGGAAGCTGCGGAGGGCCAACGGCGACCACTCCTCGGCCACGGAAGGGACGACGGCGCCGATCTCCCTAGAATTGGGGATCCTGCCCACCCTCCCGGAGAGAAACCGTGACCCAGTCCCGAGCACACCGTCCCGACGCCACCGAGATCCTCGCAGCCACCATGCGCGAGCGCATCATGGTGCTCGACGGCGCGATGGGCACCGCCATCCAGCGGGACCGGCCGGACGAGGCGGGCTACCGCGGCGAGCGCTTCGCCGACTGGCCGACCGACCTGCAGGGCAACAACGACCTGCTCACGCTGACCCAGCCCGACCTCATCGCCCAGATCCACCGGGACTACCTCGAGGCCGGCGCCGACATCATCGAGACCAACACCTTCAACGCCAACGCCATCTCACTCGGCGACTACGGCATGAGCGAGCTGGCGTACGAGCTGAACTGGGCCGCTGCGCAGCTGGCCCGACGCGAGGCCGACGCCATGACGGCCCGCACCCCGGACCGGCCGCGCTGGGTTGCGGGAGCGATCGGTCCGACGACGCGCACCGCCTCGATCTCCCCGGACGTCAACGACCCGGGTGCCCGCAACGTCAGCTTCGACCAGCTCGTCGCCGCCTACTCGGAGGCGACGCGCGGGCTGCTCGATGGCGGGGTCGACCTCCTCCTCATCGAGACGATCTTCGACACGCTCAACGCCAAGGCCGCGATCTTCGCCGTGGAGAACGTCTTCGAGGAGCTGGGGCGGCGGTGGCCGGTCATCGTGTCCGGCACCATCACCGACGCGTCCGGCCGCACCCTCTCCGGGCAGGTGACGGAGGCCTTCTGGAACTCCGTGAGCCACGTCCGCCCGCTCGCGGTCGGCCTCAACTGTGCACTCGGCGCGAAGGAGTTGCGCCCTTACATCAGCGAGATGGCCCGGGTCGCCGACTGCTTCGTCTCCTGCTACCCGAACGCCGGGCTGCCCAACGCCTTCGGCGAGTACGACGAGGCCCCCGACGAGACGGCCGAGGTGATCGGCGAGTTCGCCACCGCCGGCTTCGTCAACCTCGTCGGCGGCTGCTGCGGGACGACCCCGGAGCACATCGCCGCCATCGCCAAGGCGGTCGACGGCAAGCCCGGGCACGAGGTGTGGCCGGCCGCTCCCGCCATGCACCTGTCCGGTCTCGAGCCGTTCACCATCACCGACGACAGCCTCTTCGTCAACGTGGGGGAGCGGACCAACATCACCGGCTCGGCGCGCTTCCGCACCCTGATCAAGGACGGCGACTACGACACCGCGCTCTCCGTGGCGGCGCAGCAGGTGGAGAACGGCGCCCAGGTCATCGACGTCAACATGGACGAAGGGATGATCGACGGCGTCGCCGCGATGGACCGCTTCCTCAAGCTCGTCGCCAGCGAGCCCGACATCAGCCGGGTCCCGGTGATGATCGACTCGTCCAAGTGGGAGGTCATCGAGGCGGGCCTCAAGTGCGTGCAGGGCAAGGCCATCGTCAACTCCATCTCGCTCAAGGAGGGGGAGGCTCCCTTCGTCGAGCACGCCCGCCTCGTGCGCAAGTACGGCGCGGCCGCGGTCGTGATGGCCTTCGACGAGGACGGTCAGGCCGACTCCCTCGAGCGGCGCACCCAGATCTGCGCCCGCGCCTACCGCATCCTCACCGAGGAGGTCGGCTTCCCGGCCGAGGACATCATCTTCGACCCCAACGTCTTCGCCGTGGCCACCGGCATCGAGGAGCACGCCTCCTACGGCCGCGACTTCATCGAGGCGACCCGCTGGATCAAGGAGAACCTTCCCGGTGCCAAGGTCTCCGGCGGGATCTCCAACGTCTCCTTCTCGTTCCGGGGCAACAACCCGGTCCGCGAGGCCATCCACGCGGTCTTCCTCTACCACGCGATCGCCGCGGGGCTCGACATGGGCATCGTCAACGCCGGCGCGCTCGCCGTCTACGACGAGATCGACGCCGAGCTGCGGGACCGGATCGAGGACGTCGTCCTCAACCGTCGCGCCGACGCGGCCGAGCGGCTGCTCGAGATCGCCGAGCGCTACAACCGGGCCGCGGGCGCGGAGGCCGTCGCCGAGGACGAGTGGCGGGCGCTGCCGGTCCGGGAGCGGATCACCCACTCCCTCGTCAAGGGCGTCGACGCCCACATCGAGGACGACACCGAGCTCCTCCGGGAGGAGATCGCCGCGGCAGGCGGGCGGCCCATCGAGGTCATCGAGGGTCCGCTCATGGACGGCATGAACGTCGTCGGCGACCTCTTCGGCGCGGGCAAGATGTTCCTCCCGCAGGTGGTCAAGAGCGCGCGCGTCATGAAGAAGGCGGTGGCCTACCTCATCCCCTACATCGAGGAGGAGAAGGCCAAGGACCCCGAGCTGGCCAAGCAGAAGGACACCAACGGCACCATCGTCATGGCGACCGTCAAGGGAGACGTCCACGACATCGGCAAGAACATCGTGGGCGTGGTCCTCCAGTGCAACAACTACGAGGTCATCGACCTCGGCGTCATGGTGCCCGCCCAGAAGATCCTCGACGCGGCCAGGGAGCACGACGCCGACCTCATCGGGCTCTCCGGCCTGATCACCCCGTCGCTCGACGAGATGGTCGGGTTCGCCGCCGAGATGCAGCGCCAGGGCTTCGAGATCCCCCTGCTCATCGGCGGGGCGACGACCTCGCGGGCCCACACGGCCGTCAAGGTCGACCCGAAGTACGACGGTCCGGTCGTCTGGGTCAAGGACGCCTCGCGCTCCGTGCCGACCGCGGCCGCCCTGCTCAGCGCCGAACAGCGGCCGCGGCTCATGGCCGACGTCAAGGCCGACTACGACGCCCTGCGGACCCGTCACGCCGCCAAGCACGACCGACCCCTGCTGACGCTCGAGCAGGCCCGCGCCAACGCGACGCCGCTCTCGTGGGAGGGCTACCACCCGCCCCGTCCGCACCTGCTCCTGCAGCAGGAGAAGGACGTGTCGCCGGTCGTCTGGCATCAGGGGAGCACCCAGCACGTTCGGGTCTACAAGCACTACCCGATCGAGGAGCTGCGGCGCTACATCGACTGGCAGCCCTTCTTCAACGCGTGGGAGCTGAAGGGGTCCTTCCCCGACATCCTCAACAACCCCGCGAGCGGCCAGGCGGCCCGCAAGCTCTACGACGACGCGCAGGCCATGATCGACCGCGTCATCGCGGAGGACTGGCTGACGGCCAACGCGGTGGTCGGGCTGTTCCCCGCCAACTCCGTGGGCGACGACACCGAGGTCTACCTCGACGAGCACCGCGACCAGCCCGTCGCGGTCCTCCATCACCTGCGCCAGCAGGGCGAGCACCGCGGCGGGATCCCCAACCGGAGCCTCGCGGACTACGTCGCGCCGCGCTCGACGGGCCTGCGCGACTACGTCGGCGCGTTCGCCGTGACGGCCGGCCTCGGCAGCCAGGAGCGGGTCGCGGCCTTCCGCGCCGAGCTGGACGACTACAACGCCATCCTGCTCGAGTCCGTGGCCGACCGGCTCGCGGAGGCCTTCGCCGAGCGGATGCACGAGAAGGTCCGCAAGGAGCTGTGGGGCTATGCGCCCGACGAGCACCTCGACAACTCCGGCCTCATCAAGGAGGAGTACCAGGGCATCCGGCCGGCACCCGGCTATCCCGCGTGCCCCGAGCACACCGAGAAGGAGACGCTCTGGCAGCTCCTCGACGTCGAGGCGCACACGGGCATCAAGCTGACCGACGGAATGGCCATGTGGCCGGGAGCGTCGGTGTCGGGCTGGTACTTCTCGCACCCCGAGTCGCAGTACTTCGTCGTCGGCCGGCTCGGGCGCGACCAGGTGGCCGACTACGCAGCGCGCAAGGGATGGTCGCTCGCCAAGGCGGAACGCTGGCTCTCGTCCAACCTCGCCTACGACCCGGAGGACTGAGGCGATGCCACGGGTCGGGCAGCCGGGCCTTCCTGCCGCGGTCCTCTGGGACATGGACGGCACCCTCGTCGACACCGAGCCCTACTGGATCGCGGCCGAGCACGAGCTGGTCGCGGCCCACGGTGGAGAGTGGAGCGACGAGCTGGCCCACCGGCTCGTCGGCAACGCCCTCGACGTGTCGGCGCAGGTCATCATCGACCTCACCGGGATCCGGCTCTCCGTGCCGGAGGTCATCGACGGGCTCCTGCACCGGGTCATCGAGCAGGTAGAGGTCTCCGTGCCCTGGCGCCCGGGAGCCCGCGAGCTCCTCGAGGAGCTCGTGGGCCTCGGGGTACCGAACGTCCTCGTGACCATGTCGTGGCGCAACCTCGCCGAGACGGTCGTCCGCAGGTTGCCGGGCGGGTCGTTCGCCCACCTGGTCACGGGTGACGCGGTCACACGGGGCAAGCCGCACCCGGAGCCCTACCTGCTCGCGGCCCGGCTCGTGGGCGCGGACCCGGCCGACTGTGTCGCGATCGAGGACTCACCGACGGGGGTGGCGTCCGCAACCGCGGCCGGGGTGCCGACCATCGCCATCCCGCACATCGTGCCCGTGCCCGAGACGCCGGGCGCGGTGACGCTTCCGACCCTGTCGGGACTCACGGCTGCAGACCTCAGGGCCGTGGCCACCGGGGTCTCGCGCGTGGGCTCCTCCGTCTCGGGGCCGTGACGCAGCTCCGAGCCGTATGCCGCTGGGCCGGCCGCCGCTCTCAGCCTCCGGGCCGCACCAGCCCCGCCTCGTAGGCGAGGACGACCGCCTGGACGCGGTCTCGCAGGTCGAGCTTGCCGAGGACGTGGCCGACATGCGTCTTGACGGTGGCCTCCGACAGGAAGAGCTTCCGGGCGATCTCCGCGTTGGAGGCGCCGGTGGCCAGCTCGAGGAGGACGTCCTGCTCGCGGGCGGTCAGCGCGTCGATGACGGACTGGGCGCGAGCCCCGTCAGGCGGCGGTGAGGTGACGAGGTGCTCGATGAGTCGCCTCGTCGTCGCAGGGGAGACGACGGCGTGCCCGGCGTGCACCACCCGGATCGCATCGAGGATGTCCTCGCCACGGGCGTCCTTGAGCAGGAAGCCACTCGCGCCCGCATGGAGGGCGGCGAATGCGTACTCGTCCAGGTCGAACGTCGTCACCACGATGATCCGCGGGGGTGCGGGCGAGGCCAGCAGCCGGCGCGTCGCCTCGATGCCGTTGACGCGCGGCATCCGGACATCCATGAGGACGACGTCGACCCGACGAGATCGGCACAGCTCCACGATGGCCACCCCGTCGTCCGCCTCGCCGACGAGATCGAGGTCGGGCTGGCTGCCCACGACCATGGCGAGCGCCGAGCGCATGAGCTCCTGGTCGTCGGCGATGGCGACCCGGATGGGGCCAGAGGACGTCACGAGGTGGTTCCTTCCGTTGGAGGGTGAACGGCGCCCGTGGGGTGGTGGCCCGCTGGAGTGGGGACGTGTGCCTCCACGATGAAACCGTCCCGGCCCGTCGGGTCCGGACCGGAATGGACGAGGGTCCCGCCCACGAGGTCGAGGCGCTCACGCATCCCGACGAGACCGCGACCAGGGATCCCGTCGGCCTCGCCCTTCTCGCGGCGGGACCCGTCATCCGAGACGCGGATCTGCAGCCGGTTGGGCAGCCAGTCGAGGGCGACCGTGGCGCTCGCGCCGGGGCCGGCGTGCTTGACGACGTTCGTCAGCGACTCCTGCACGACCCGGAAGGCCGTCAGGTCCGCGGTCGCCGGCAAGGCGTGCCGCGTGCCACGCTCGACCACGTCGACCGACAGTCCGGCCCGGCGGACCTCGTCGACGAGCCCGTCGAGCTCGTCGAGGCGAGGCTGCGGCCGGGTTGGCACGGTCTCCTCGTCGCGGAGCACCCCGAGGAGCGAGCGCAGCTCCGTGAGTGCCTGCCGGCCCTGCTCGGCGACCGTCGCGAGCACCGGCCCGGCACGGTCCGGATCGCGCCCGACCATCATCCGGCCGCCTTCGGCCTGGCCCACCATCACCGCGAGCGAGTGGGCGACGACGTCGTGCATCTCACGGGCGATCCGGCGTCGTTCGGCGGCGGCAGCCCGCTCTGCCTCCTGCTCGAGATCGGCTCGGGCCTGGACGATCGCGGTCTGGCGTTCTCGTTCGGCGCGGACGGCCCGCTCCTCGAGCGCTGCAACCCAAGCGAGACGGGTGGCGCGGTATCTGCCGAGCGACCACGCCGCCAGGACACCCGCGCTCACGGCGGCTGCGACGAACATCCGCCAGGCGAGGGCACCGGACACGGGAGTCGACACGAACTCACCGGTGTCCCACAGGCGGGCGACGGTGATGACCGCCCCGGCCAGGCTGACCCCCAGGGCGAGGGTGGGGACGGGAGCCGGGGCTCGTGCGCTGACGGTGTAGAGAACGACGAAGAAGAGCAGACCGGAGGGCAGGAGCAGCGGCGAGTAGGGGCTGCCTGCCTCGACCGCCGCCCGACCCCCGAAGTCCGGAGCGAGGGCCAGCACGAGCATGCCGGTCGACGTGGCGACGAAGCCGGCCACGGGCCAGCGGGACCTGCCCGCCACCGCCACGTGGATGATCACGAGGGCAGCCACCACGGCTGCGCGCCAGGTCCCCGCCAGGTCGGAGTCGGCCAGTGCTCCGAGGCTCGCCGTCAGCAGCAGCGCCGCCAGGGCGGCTGCGAGTGCCAGGTCGGCGAGGACGGACGCCGGCCGCGCGAGGGGCCGGTCGTCCCGGGTGGCTCGGGTCACGGACTCGATCGTAGGAGGGCGGACCCTGCGAGTGCCTCCGGGAATGCGCGCCCTGCCCCGAAAGGCGCTCAGCGGTGCTGGGCCGACCAGGCCGATGCGGTCGCCGCCTCCGCGATCGCGTCCGCCACGTCGACGTGCCCTGAGGCGATGAGTCCCGTGGTCACCCGGATGTGGGGAGTCTCGACCCGGCTGTCGACGACGAAGGGCCCACCGGGTGCCACGGCGATGCCCGCGCTGGCCAGCCGAAGCACGGCCGCGGACTCGTCCCGGACGGGCACCCAGATGTTGAGCCCGTCCGTGCCCTCGACTGCGATCCCGTGTGCAGCGAGGCGAGCCGTCACCAGACTCCGCCGGCGCGCGTACTCGGCTCGGGCCGAGCGCACCCTGGCCTGGGCCTCCGGATCGGTCAGGAGGGCGGTGAGGGCTCTCTGGAGCAGCCTGCTCGTCCAACCCTGCCCCAGGGCCCGGAGGTGGCGGATCGGGGCGAGCAAGTGGCTCGGGCCCGTCATCGCGGCGAGCCGCAGGTCCGGGCCGTAGGACTTGCTGAAGCTGCGGATGTGGACGGTCCGGTCGGGCAGCCAGGCGCCGAGGCTGAGGGCGGGGGAGGAGGCGATGTCCCCGGCCGAGTCGTCCTCGATGACGAGGCACGACGTGGACCCCAGCAGGCCGGCAAGCCGCCTGGCGCGGGTCGGCGTGAGGGAGACGCCCGTCGGGTTCTGGCCGCGGGGCTGGATGATCATGGCGGCCGGTCTGCCGGTGAGGCGGGCGGCGACGTCGTCCAGGTCGGGACCACTGTGGTCGAGGTGGACCGGCTGGACCACGACCCCGCGATCCTCCAGCAGGTCGAGCAGCACTGGGAAACCGGGACTTTCGACGATCACGTGGTCGCCCGGACGGATCAGCGTCCGGGTCACCAGGTCGAGGGCATCCATCGCCCCGTCCACGATCAGCAGGTCCTCTGCCGGGGCCGGCCAGTCAGCCAGGAGGAGGTCGCGCAGCTCGGGCAGGACCGGATCGTCGAGATAGCTGCTCGGCACGATCTGCCCGTCCAGCCGGTCGGTGAGCGGGGCCAGGTCCGGCAGGAGCGCTGGGTCCGGCACGCCTGTCGAGAGGTCGAGCCCTTGGGCTGCGTCACGCTTGAGCGCCGTGGAGTAGCGCTCGCCCCCGCGGGTGGCGGGAGCCACGGTCGTCCCGCGGCGCCCGTCGGACCGGATGGTGCCCGAGCGCGAGAGCAGCTGCCAGGCGGCGCTGACGGTGGTCGGCGAGAGCATGAGCTCCTGGGCGACGCGCCGGATCGGTGGCAGCCGGTCCCCGGGAGCCAGGGCTCCGTCGCGGATCGCGATCGAGACTGCGTGCGCGAGCCCCTTGCTCGTGGGCGAGTCGAGCCGTTCCTCGAGGGCGGAGAGAACATCGCGCATGTTTGTACTGTAGCAACAAACTCTTTGTATGGGTGACAAGTGGAACGTAATCTTTCACCCATGAACGACATCGCCTCAGCCTCCGTGCGCCCGCTCGACCACTGGATCTCCGGAGGACCCGTTGCCGGCGCCTCCAGCCGCACCTCCCCGGTCTACGACCCGGCCACGGGGCAGACCACCGCCCTGGTGCCGCTCGCCTCCGCCGCCGAGGTCGACGCAGCCATCAAGACGGCGGTCGCCGCCGCAGGGGAGTGGCGCCAGAGCTCGCTGTCCCGCCGCGCCGCAGTCCTCTTCGCATTCCGCGAGCTCCTTCACGCGCGCTCCGACGAGCTGGCGGCCATCATCACCGCCGAGCACGGCAAGGTCCTCGCCGACGCGGCCGGCGAGATCGCCCGCGGCCTCGAGAACGTCGAGTTCGCCACTGGCATCCCGCAGCTGCTCAAGGGCGGTTACAGCGAGCAGGCAGCGACGGGGGTGGACGTCTACAACGTCCGGCAGCCGCTGGGTGTGGTGGCCGGGATCACCCCGTTCAACTTCCCCGTCATGGTGCCGCTGTGGATGTGTGCCAACGCGATCGCCTGCGGCAACGCGTTCGTGCTGAAGCCGAGTGAGAAGGACCCCTCGGCCTCGCTCTTCATCGCCCAGCTGTGGAAGGAGGCAGGGCTGCCCGACGGCGTCTTCACCGTCGTCCACGGTGACAAGGAGGCGGTCGACACGATCCTCGACCACGAGGACATCGCGGCCGTCAGCTTCGTGGGCTCCACGCCCATCGCGCGCTACATCTACGAGCGCGGCACCGCCAACGGCAAGCGGGTCCAGGCCCTCGGCGGCGCGAAGAACCACGCGCTGGTGCTGCCCGACGCCGACGTCAACCTCGCGGCCGACTCCATCGTCTCGGCTGCCTATGGCGCAGCGGGTGAGCGGTGCATGGCCCTCTCCGTCGCCGTCGCGGTGGGCGAGGTGGGCGACGAGCTCGTCTCGGCGATCCAGGAGCGGCTCCCGTCGCTCAAGGTCGGTCCGGGTTCCGAGCCGGGCACCGACATGGGCCCGCTCATCACGCGTGAGCACCGCGACCGGGTGGCCGGCTACATCGGAGCGGGCGCCGAGGCCGGGGCCAAGGTCGTCGTGGACGGCCGCGAGCAGGACGTGCCGCAGGACGGCTTCTTCCTCGGGATGACGCTCCTGGACGAGGTCACCCCGGAGATGACGGTCTACACCGACGAGATCTTCGGTCCGGTCCTGTCGGTGGTGCGGGTCGCGACGTTCGACGAGGGCCTCGCCCTGATCAACTCCAACCACTACGCCAACGGCACGGCCATCTTCACCCGCGACGGGGGAGCCGCTCGCCGGTTCAAGAACGAGGTCGAGGTCGGCATGGTCGGCGTGAACGTGCCGATCCCGGTGCCGGTTGCCTACTACTCCTTCGGCGGCTGGAAGGACTCCCTCTTCGGCGACACCCACATGTACGGGCCCGAGGGGGTCAACTTCTACACGCGTGGCAAGGTCATCACGGAGCGGTGGCCGGACCCGGCGACCTCGACCGTCGACCTCGGCTTCCCGCGCACGCGCTGAGACGGAGCAGAACTCATGACAGACACGACGACCGCCACGCCTTCCTTCACCGAGCGGATGGAGGCCCTCGACGGGTCGACCGTCCGGGAGCTCGACCGTTCACACGTCTTCCACTCGTGGTCCGCCCAGGCCCTGATCGACCCGCTGCCGATCCAGCGGGCCCAGGGCTCGCACTTCTGGGACTACGACGGCAAGCGCTACCTCGACTTCAGCTCGCAACTGGTCAACATCAACATCGGCTACCAGCACCCCAAGGTCGTGGCAGCCATCCAGGAGCAGGCCGCGCGCCTGGCGACCATCCAGCCTGCCTTCGCCAACGACGCCCGCAGTGAGGCAGCCCGCCTCATCGCGCAGGTGGCCCCGCCCGGTCTCGACCGCGTCTTCTTCACCAACGGGGGCGCCGAGGCCAACGAGAACGCCATCCGCATGGCGCGCCTGCACACGGGCCGGCACAAGGTCCTCGCCACGTACCGCAGCTACCACGGTGCCACCGCGGGGTCGATCACCCTGACCGGGGACCCGCGCCGTTGGCCGTCAGAGCCCGGACAGCCCGGCGTCGTCCACTTCTGGGGCCCCTACACCTACCGGTCCGCCTTCCACTCCGAGACCGAGGAGCAGGAGCGCGACCGCGCGCTGGCCCACCTGCGGGACACGCTGATGGTCGAGGGGCCGCACACGGTCGCCGCGATCATCCTCGAGACGGTGGTGGGCACCAACGGGATCCTCGTCCCGCCGGACGGCTACCTGCAGGGGGTGCGCGCCATCTGTGACGAGTTCGGCATCATGCTCATCGCAGACGAGGTCATGGCCGGGTTCGGCCGGTGCGGCGAATGGTTCGCGGTGGACCACTGGGGTGTCGTCCCCGACCTGATCACCTTCGCCAAGGGGGTCAACTCCGGGTACGTCCCGCTCGGCGGCGTCATCATCTCGGACGCGATCGCGGCAACCTTCCAGGAGCGCGCCTACCCGGGTGGCCTCACGTACTCGGGCCACCCGCTCGCCTGCGCGTCGGCGGTCGCGTCGATCACCGCCTTCCACGAGGAAGGGATCATCGACAACGCCCGTCGGCTCGGAGCCGAGATCATCGGCCCGCGGCTTCGCGAGATCGCGGCGAAGCACCCGAGCGTCGGCGACGTCCGCGGCCTCGGCGTCTTCTGGGCCGTCGAGCTGGTCAAGGACCGGGAGACCCGCGAGCCCCTCGTGCCCTTCAACGCGGCCGGCGAGGCGGCCAAGCCGATGGCCGCCTTCGCGGGGGCCTGCAAGGAACGCGGCCTCTGGCCCTTCGTCCACTTCAACCGGACCCACATCGTGCCGCCGTGCACGACGACGCCGGAGGAGGTCGAGGAGGGCCTGGCCGTCCTCGACGCTGCCCTCGACGTCGCCGACACCTTCACCAGCTGAACCGACACCGTATGCCGCTGGGCCCGCTTCCCGGGTCCAGCGGCATACGTGCGCGGCGACCCACCCGCCGAGGACCTAGAGGACGCTGAAGCCGATGACCGGGTCGGCGGGGTCAGGAACGAGCTCGGAACCCACCGTCACCAGGAACTCGTAGCCACCCTTCGGTAGCTGCAGGACTCCGGCGCTCACCCCGTTGCCGTTCGGGTCAGTGCGCACGGTCGCCAGGGAGTGCGTCACGTCGGAGCCCACCTCCGTCGCGGTCACCTCGAACGTGCTGAGCGGCGGCAGCCCCTGGACCGTGATCCGGTAGTGCAGCCCGGTGCGCGCCTGACACCAGAAGGTCACCTGGCCACTCCCGAGGGAGCCGGGTTCGGCGGGAACCAGGCTGTCGAACACGATCCGCACGCCGGACTGCGGGCCGAACGGGCTCTCCTCGAAGGACCACGGGATGGCTTGTGGCAGGCACTTCTGCACGCCCTGCACCTGTTCCATGAAGGCGTTGGCCCCATCCGGCCACGGCCACGCGCTCGCCGCAAGGCCCTTCGGTTCCATGGTGCCGAAGTCCGCCGGTCCCTCGGGCCCCGCCCGGGCCACTCCCGTGGCCAGGCTCGAGCCAACCACCAGTGCTGCGATGACGAGGCATGCGCGCCTCACCCACACGTGGTGCATCAGCACGCCTCCGGACCGAGGGCGGACGTCGCCTTGGCGAACTCGGAGCAGCTGACTAGGCATGAGCGGGCACCTGGCTCCCGAGACCGGCTGCCTCCGGGGGTGCGAAGGCCTGGGTGCGCGGTGTCCGGTAGGCGTGGGCGAAGCCGGCCAAGGACAGCAGCAGGAGCAGCCCAGCAATGGCAAGGACCACGTTGGAACCGATGCGTGCCATGTCGCCGAGCTCTCCGAAGCCGTACGAGGTCAGGAGCGCGTTGCGCAGCATCGTTCCCTCGAACATCTTCTGGCGAACGGTGGTGACGTCGGTGAGCTTCTGCTGCAGGGCCGCGACGCTGGCGTCCTTGGCCTTCTCAGCGGCCGCGATCTCACCCCTGATGTTGCCCAGTTCGGCGCCGAGCTGGCGGTAGTTGAGGCCATCGACGTAGGCCACCTGGGTCATGCCGAGCCTCGTGGCGAGCCACGACAGGTGACCGCCGAGGTACTCGTTGCCGAAGCACTCGGCCTGCTTCCCGGTGGTGACTGCCTGACGGGCGTACGCGATGACGCAGCCGGTCCTCGCCTCGGTGAACGACTTCTCCTGGGGGAGGAGGTCCGCCAGCGCCGGGAAGGTGATGTTCTCCTGGCCGAGCTGGGACCGGACGTAGTTCTCCGAGAAGTCTGCCCGGTTGAGCAGCACGAGGGCGAGGATGACGAGCACTCCCGCCATCACCAAGGCGCCGGCGCTGACGATGAGATCCAAGGTTCGCCGTCTCATGGAAACCACTCCTGTCGGTCGGTGTTGCGGACGCCGCCGAGCCCCGAGCCGTCGTCGACGTGATGATTCAACGGTGAGGCCAGCCCGTGCGGCGCTCAAGGGGACTCCGTGCCAGGGCCGTGGCGGATCGCCGCCGGACGGGATGAGTGGTTTCCCCCACGGGGCACCGGTGCTGCGGCGTACTTTCGTCGTGTGGAACCGGGCAGCATCCGGGTGCTCGTGGTGGACGATCACGCGCTCCACCGTGAGGGCACACGACGGATCCTCGAGGAGTACGACGGCCTCGAGGTGGTCGGTGACGCCGACTCGGGTGAGGCCGCGCTGGCCCTGATCAACGAGTTGAACCCCGACGTGGTGCTGCTCGACATCCGGCTACCTGGCATCAACGGCATCGAGACCGCGCGCAGGGCACACCGGCACCACCCCGACGTGAGGATCCTGGTGGTCACCGCGTACGACGACGAGGAGTACGTGCGTGGTGCGTTCGAGGCGGGCGCAGCGGGGTACCTCAGCAAGGCGGCGCCGGGCCGGGAGCTCGTCGAAGCGGTCAGGGCCGTGGTCTCCGGGGCCACGGTGCTGGGTCCCTCGTTGTTGGGTGCGCTGCTCGCGCGCGGCGACGGCGCCTCGACTCGCTTGACCGAGCGGGAGGAGGAGGTGCTCGAGCTGCTCGCTCAGGGTCTGCACAACAAGCAGGTGGCCCTGCGCCTCGGCATCAGCGCGCGAACGGTGGAGCGGCACTGCGACAGCATCTAGGCCCCGGACTCCCGAAGGTGGCCCCAAGTGACAGGTAGCGCTCCACGATTGCCCTGGCTGCCCTTTGGTGCTTGGGTTCAGGTCTCGTCGTTGGCGAGGTGGCGGTAGATCGTGGGGCGGGTGACGCCGAACCCGGCGGCGATCTGGGCGACCGTGTAGCGGCGGCGGCCGTTGTCGTCGACCTCGTCGTACATCGCTCGTGCGAGGGCGACCTGGCGGGGGCCGAGCTTGGGTTTCTGCCCACCGGTTCGTCCTCGCGCTCGGGCGGCGGCGAGTCCGTCCTTGGTGCGTTCGGACATGAGCGCGTGTTCGAACTCGGCGATCGCTCCGAGGATCTGGAAGAACATGCAGCCGATGGCACTGGAGGTGTCGATGCCTTGGTCGAGCACGACCAGGTCGACGCCGCGCTCCTGCAGCTGGCGGCTGAGCTGGAGCAGGTGCTCGAGGGAGCGGCCGAGCCGGTCGAGCTTGGTGACGACTAGCTGGTCACCAGGCCGGTTCGCGGTCAGGAGGGCTTTGTCGAGCTCCGGCCGGCGGGCGAGCTTGCCGGAGGCGGTGTCGATGAAGATCTCGTCACACCCGGCGGCCCGCAGCGCGTCATGCTGCGCTTCGGGGTGTTGGTCGCGGGTGGAGACCCGTCCGTAGCCGATCCTCATGCTGGGAACCGTATCGGCGGTGTCCGACAACGCCCGAAAGCGTGTCATAGGCGCGGCCACGGCAACCGTTACACCGGCCTGAGCGTGGGTGTGGCACCTTTGTGTGGTGGCTCGTGAACGATCGCATCCGTACATCCAGCATCGAAACTGGTGGGCTAGCCCCAATACCGTTCAATTAAGGTTACGGCGGTGTAGTTTGGTGGCATGCCGCGTGCTGGGTGGAGGAAGCCGGTTTCCGATCGTCGCCTGTCCGATCTGGTGTCGGTCGGGGTACTGACGCGGGTGTTCCCGCCGGAGCTGGTCGATGAGGTGATCGAGGCGTCGGGTCGGACGCAGCAGCGCCACCGGTCGTTGCCGGCCCGGGTGATGGCCTACTTCGCGATCGGGATTGGGCTGTATTCGGAGGGCTCGTACGAGGACGTGCTCGCGCAGTTGACGGACGGGCTGTCGTGGGCCTCGGGTTGGCGCGAGTCGTACGTGCTGCCAAGCAAGTCCGCGATCTTCCAGGCTCGGGCCCGGCTCGGGCCGGAGCCGTTGGCGGCGTTGTTCGCCCGGGCCGCGGTGCCGTTGGCGACCCCGGACATGCCGGGCGCGTTCCTGGCGGGGCGGCGCCTGGTCGCCATCGACGGGACCTGCCTGGACGTGGCCGACACGCCCGAGAACGCCGAGTTCTTCTCCCGGCCAGGGGTGAACAAGGGCGAGCAGGCAGCCTTCCCCCAGGCCCGGGTGGTGGCCGTGGCCGAGTGCGGCACGCACGCGGTCATCGACGCCGTCCTCGGCCCGTACCGCCGGTCCGAACCGGCGCTGGCCGAGGAGCTGGTCGCCCGGCTGGGGCCCGGGATGCTCGTCATCGCCGATCGTGGCTTCTTCTCGTACGCGTTGTGGCGCAAGGCGATCACCACCGGCGCGGACCTGTTGTGGCGGGTCCGCACCGACCAGTCAGCCCCGAAACCCGAGCACCTGCAGGACCTGGCGGAAGGGTCGTGGCTGGCGCACCTGCGCCGCTCCACCCCGGCCGCCGAACGCCGCGCCGAACCGATGCTGGTCCGGGTGGTCGACTACACCATCGACGACGGGCGCGAGCACGCCGGCACGTACCGGCTCTTCACGACACTGACCGACCCCGCCGAGGCAACCGCCGAGCAGCTCGCCGCCGCCTACACCCGACGGTGGGAGATCGAGTCCGTCTTCGACGAGCTCAAGACACACCAGCGCGGACCACGGACCGTGCTGCGCTCGAAGTCCCCCGACCTTGTCCTGCAGGAGATCTGGGGCCACCTGTGCTGCCACTACGCCATCCGGGCCCTGATGACCGACGCCGCCCTACACGCCGGACACGACCCCGACCGGGTCAGCTTCGTCGCCGCGCTGAGGACCACGAGAGCCACCCTCGCCCAGCCGGGCGCCTTTTCCCCCCTGACCAGCACGCCCGAGACAGCCCGGGATGGGCGTGGTTCGTACACAGACTGATCCGTCGGCTCAACCCTCCCCGCCGCGCCCGGGCCGCACCCCGCGTCATCAAACGCAAGATGCCCAAGTGGCACGTCAAACGCTCCCACCACCGACCCTGGCCCCAGCCCCGAACGGCCACGACCTACGAGATTCTGCGAACCTAACTGAACGGTATTGGGGCTAGCCCTAGGGCCCACCCCAACGTCAGAAGGGGAACCATCAGTACCGACTACTGGCGTGCGGCTCAGCCCTACCGCTGGCCGCTTAGGAAGGCTACGTCCGAGCCGACCACCCAAACTCCCCCGGTAGTGGGCAGCAGGCGCAGCGGCTGGTCGCTGCTGCCAGCCGCGCCCACGTGCTTCAAGCGGCCGTTCGCTGCTGCCGTGTACACCGAGACACCGGTGCGGCCCGACTTGGACAGCCAGAGCTGCGAGCCCGCGAAAGCAAGCGAGGCGAGTTCGTCGTTGCCAAGGTCGAGGGTCGACCAATGCCGGCCCTGGTCTCTTGATGTGGGGATCTCGGATCCTTGTGGGATCTGTTCGCTGTTGAGTCGTGACAAGCCGAACGCGATGTTCGGTCCACTGATGGCAAGGTCGATGACGTTGGCCGGGCCGGGCCAGGTGTGCTCATGCAGCGCCTGTGGCCTACCCCAAACCAAGGTGGTTGCATCTTGCGTGCTGAAGGTCGCGGCCAGTGTTGTGTCATCCCCAGCGAGGCCGGTGATGCGCCCAGGACGCTCGAGCAGCCGCTCGAGTCGGGCGCCGTTGACGGACGCAACGCTGGAGTGGGCGTTATCTACGGTCATTCCGACAAGGAGTCGGTCGCCCCAAGTCCACAGAGCGACCACTTCGGCCGCACCGTCCCCGAGTGCGACATCGCGCGTGGTCCCAGTGACGGGGTCGACGGTGAGGACCCGGGAGCCGCTTGTGCCGTCGCCCGCCCACCACAGCCTGCCGTCGACGTATGCGATCGCGGCGGTGTCGTAGCCGGTGGGAACGGTCCACGCCTGTTCAGCCGTGCCTCTGCTGACGAGCCAGATCGTTGGCCCCGCGGCGACGAACAGGTTGCACTCGTCGACGGCAACAACCGCGACCACCGGTGTTGGCGTGCGAACGTGATTGCCGCCGGGTGGGCAAGGCGCCGACGTGAGTTGCCATAGGGCTCGTGGTGAGGGCGAGGTCGTTGAGCTGCTGGGGGGGACCCTCGGTGAGGTGGTGGGGGCCGACACGTGGCCATTGCCGCTGCTGGTGCACCCGGCCGTCGCGAAGAGCAGCGCAGCGCCAGCGTAGGCGGCCCTCTGGCGCCACCCGGAACTGGGGGTCACTTGACGGATCCGGTGCCTGGGTCGATGGTCCAGGTGGCTCCGCTAGCGTCCGAGACGACAACGCCAGTGGGATCGGCGGTGGTGATTGTCAGGCTGGATGCGCCTGGGATGTCGATCGTCGTGGCGGAGGCTAGGTCGCCGTCAGGGCCCGATCGGGCGAGCAAGAGGCGGCCTTGGCTTGCGTCGGGGCCATGCTGTCCTGCGTAGATGGCGACTTGCTGGCCACTACTCAAGTGTCCGACCCACAAGGTGGTGGGAGCGAAGTCGGCGCTGGATGCGGGCGCTTCGGGAGTGGTGAAGAGTCCTTCTTCCCATTGGGAGGACGGGGCTGCCGAGTCGGCGGCGTCCGGCCCCGCGGCGGCCTTCTTGGCGGCGACCTCCGCGGCCGCGGCATCAGGCGATGCCGCCTTGGCTTCCAGCGCCTGGTGAAGCTGAGCGTCTCGCGCCTCCATCGCGGCCTTCTCAGGCAGACCGGTGTCGGCGAACTGGTTGGTGCTTGACGGATCGTCCGCCCTTGCCGCGGTGATGGCCCCCGTGATCAGTAGCGTCGCGCACACCGACGTCACGAGCGTTCGCTTCATCAGAATCCCCTTCACTTCCAACGGATGTCGGTCGGCCCGTCGGGTGTGGTCGCCGTCCGGCTATCGGTGTTGACCGCTGTGTTCAGCTGGCTCCAGCCTGTCGAGGGCCCGTTGTTGGTGCCGGAGCAGGGGCCCGCTTGGTTGCAGGCTCCGGCCTGCGTCATGACGCCTTTGAACGTGAACTTGCTGCCGTGGTTGAGGTACGAGTAGAGGGAGAGGTACTTCCACTGCGAGGCTTGCGAACCCGACGTGGTGTAGATCTCCGGGAGCGGGTACGCGAGTCCGCTCCAGGAAACTCGCCAGATCGTCTCGGCCGGGAACACCGAATTGCACCCGCCAGCAGAAGGAACGGACGTCGTCGGACACCCGTCGGCCCCGCCGTAGTTGACGAAGAACACCTTGTTCGTCGCACCGTTGTAGCCATCGATCCACGCTCTCGCCGCGGAAGCTGAAACCCGGTGTGCAGTTGGAACCAACCCAGGACTCGAAGTCGTTGGCCCCGATCACAAACCCCTGAGACCATCCGTTGTTCTGCACGTTGTTCCAGCCCGCGTAGGCCTGCGCTGCCATCGCCGCGCCAGCCGAGGATGTGATCGTCCCAGTGCAGTTGTTCGTGCCCATCGCGACATAGACCGTCGAGGAGAGATCAGCCTCCGTACAGATCCAATACCCCTTCACGAACTGCTCCGCCATCCCGCGAGCCGATGCCAACGAGACGTCAGTGCCAGTGAACAAGCCCACCATCCAGGTCCCGCTGGATGACAAGTACAACTTGCCAAAGTCCAGGACCGCGACGTGCTTCTGTGTTCCGGACGTGTTCTTGTCCTGCGTCCCAAGTGCGCAGCCCTCGTTGTACGCCCACGAGGTGCTGTAGCTGGTGACGTAGTAGCTCTTGGCGTAAGGCGGTGCCGCCCATGCCGGGTCTGGGGTTGCCAGTGCACCCACGGCAAACACCATGAGCGCTGCGAGCCCGCTGGCCACCAGGACTCGGCTCCAAAATGCGACCTTTAGGATCTTCGCAGTGCGCACCATGGCTGCCCCTGTGTCCCTGTAGGTCCACATCCGTAGACCACCTGCTTCGCAGAATCCTCGCCAGGCGGCCCCCTGTCAAGAAGTCTCAGGGCCGGTCCGCCACGCCGTAAGCCCCTATGTCGTCAGGCGAACTCGGGGCAAGCCACGGGCAACGGATGCGTAGCTAGGCTCGCCGTCGGCGCGGACCGGGCGGGCCACAACCCCGCTTCAACGTCCTCGGGGTGCCGCTGAGATTCGCCGAGGA
Organism: Intrasporangium calvum; assembly: GCF_028446585.1. Lineage (GTDB taxonomy): Bacteria > Actinomycetota > Actinomycetes > Actinomycetales > Dermatophilaceae > Intrasporangium > Intrasporangium calvum_A. The sequence continues at coordinate 29,593 of NZ_JAPFQL010000034.1, read as the reverse complement.
CGGGCAAGTCCGCTGGCATAGGAGGCGTGGTGCTCGGCGTCGTGCGACCGTCAGTCGCCGTGGAGTGTGAGGCGTCGGGTCATGTTGAGGCGAACTTCGCCGTAGGGTTTGACGTGGCTCTAGAAGAGTGGGGTGAGGCCGCGGCGGTCAGTGTCGGTGAGCCGGTCGGCCCAGGCGCGGTCGGCGAGGACGTCTTGGACCATGAGGGTGTTGACGTAGACGAGGGCGGACTGCAGCACGCGTAGGCACAGCATCGACAGCTCCTGCTCGTCGCGGCGGTTGGAGGCGATGTCGCCGCCCTTGCCGTAGAAGATCACCGAGTTGCCGCCGTTCCAGGACTCGACGACGTTCAGGCCCTCGTTGATCTCCCGTTGCAGGTCCCGGTCGCGGAGGTAGCGGGCGGCGAACAGGGTCTTCTGGGCGCGGCCGGTCTCGATCATCGCCTGGTAGGTGGGGTGGATCGCGTTGGCCTTGGTGAACCGGCGCAGGATCGCCTCTGTCGACGCGGTGCCGGAACGGATCGCGGTCGCGTACCGGATCATCTGGTCGTACTGCTGGGCGATGAGGTCCCACCGGATCGGGCGCGTCAACGCCGGCGTGAGCCGCGGGTACGCGCCGGGGTCGCCGGCGGACGGGCGGTAGAGCTTGACGTGGTTGATCGGTTTGATCCGTGGGAGCAGGTCGAACCCGAGCAGGCGGGTGAGGCCGAACCCGATCTCGGACTGGCCGTGTGAGTCGGTGTAGTTGCCCTCGACCTCCATCGTGGTGCCGTGCCGCATCGCGCCCTCGATCATCGCGGCGACCTCGGACGCGGAGCATGCGATCAGCTGTGAGTGGACCGCCATCGACTTGCGCTCGACGTGCCAGTAGATGAGCACGCCCCGGCCGCCGAAGCGGGAGTGCCACTCGGTGAAGATGTTCTGGTCGAACGCGCCGAAGTGGGTCGAGTCCGACGCGACCGCGGACGAGCCGGCCCCCCACACGCTCGCGCGGCGGGCCGCGAAGGTGGCGTTCGCGATCTCGGTCGCGAGGGTCCGGGCGACCTCGACGCTCACGTAGCGGCGGCGCACGTAGCGCAGGTCGTCCTCGCTGTGACCGCGCCCTGAGACCGCGCGGATGCCGGTGTTCGTGCCGTACGCGTACATCACGAGCAGCAGCCGCTCCGCGAGGACCTCCCGCGAGAGGTCACCTCGGCCGCTGCTGGCGGTGACCCGCTCCAGGCAGCCGGTGCGCAACACCGCCTCCTTGAGCACGTCGATCAACGGGATGGTGCCCCACCGGGACGCGACCTCAGTCTTGAGTGCGCGCAGGTTCTTCGGCTCAGGTGCCGCGTCCAGGCTGGTCAGCTTGATCGGCCCCTGTTTGCCACGCTCAAGGACGTCGACCCAGGCGAGGTTCGGGAGTTGCTCGTCCAGAGCGGTGAGCTCGGTGTGCATCTGCTCGCGCAGCTCGTCGATGAACGCGCTCGGGTCGAGCGGCTTGCGCAGGGCGGCGTAGTGCTCACCGCGGCGGTGCTCGAAGTCCCGTGGCAGGTCCTCGTCCGGGTTGCGCCACCGGTCTGAGCCTTCGACCCAGATCTCCTTGCACCGCAGCTGTTCTCGCAACGTCTGGAACGTGCACACCTCATACACCGACCGGACCACCCGCCGGCGTCGCCGCTCATCCTGTCGGTAGACCAGGGTCTCCCAGTCCCCGCCCAAGCCGCGGTGCGAGGGCACGTGCTCCCCGAGCGGGTAGTACGTCGTCTTCGCGCCGGCGTGCCGGGCCACCAGATCGAGCGCGTCCAGGACCGGCCGGTGGCGGGTGTTGTTGCTCCGGAACGTCAGCACGTCGAGCAGCTCGATCAGCCCGCGGCGGTAGTGGCTCGAGTACGACGCCTTCAGCGACGTCTTGACCGTCCGGCGGTACACCGGCCCCTTCGTCTTGTACTCGTGCACGAGCTCGCGCAGTGTCGCCTCGCCACCGGTCACGGCCGGGTACACCACGCGCCGGACCGGGTCGTCCGGCGCGTCCAACGCCGCGGCCGCGATCGAGAACAGGATGTTCTCCTTGCCCGTCACCTTCTTGAACGCGTTGACCAGGTCCTGGGTGACCCGGCGGTCCGCGCGGGCGTGGATCTTGTACACCGTGGAGATCAACAGGTCGACCAGCGTGTCCGTCAGCTCCCGCTCCCGCACGCTCAGTAACGCGGCCAGCAGTGTCAGGCGCAGCTCCCTCGGGTGCGAACGCAGATGCGACGGCGCCTCCACCGCTGCCCGGTCCCGCCACCCCGCCAGCACCCTCGGCGCGACATCGCCGAAAAGCCCTGGTGGGAGCCCGAGCGCGCGGACCGCGCGCAGCTTACGGATCTCGGCCAGCATCGACTCCAGACTCACACTGCCCGGTGCCGCCTTCACCATGGCCAGCACCGACTCCTCACCGTCGGCGGACTCCCCGTCCTCCACGCCGGCGTCGTCATGCGCGACCAGGTCCTCCAGACGCTCGACCACATCTACTGGCAGCCGGTCGACGACGCGGCGCGTGAGCGCGCCCTCGGCCTGATGCAGCGCCGAACGCACGATCCGGTCGACGCGTCCCACCGCAGGTGGCTCAAGCCGCTCCGAGCGGCACCGCGCGAGCAGCTCCTCACGAACGACATCGCGCGACCGTTCCGCCTCACACACCTCGGCCGCCAGCCACGCGGTCAGCTTGTCGGCGTCCCCGACCGAGCACTCACGAAATCCCAGATGCTCACGAACCTGCGCCCGATGGCGCTCAGCCGTACGACCAGTCCAGTCGTATGAGGAGAGAGCCGAGGAGTCAACACGCAGCTGGGCAGCCACGAACACAACAGCCTCGTCGTCGAGCTCCGTACGATAGCGCGGGAAGCGGCCGTGCTGGATGTAGAACTTCAGCGAAACGGCGAGCCCCAGAAGCCCGGCACCGCCCTTGCCTGACAGCAGCCCGAGCTCATCTTCAAGCAACGTCCAGCTCTCCACCAGCTCGTTCAGCTCAAGAGGTCCACGCACGGACCGCCATACTTCCGCGACCCAAGTGACACGGCAATTCGCGAGCCCGACCGGATGTGGCGGCTGGTGACACGTTTCTTACCGACACCCCCTGCTGTCGGGGACGCGGAGGCTCACCTCATGCAGGGGTTCGTCAAACTTCCGCCGAGGCTTGGGCTGGAGGACCACTTCCTGGCTCGAGAGCCATTTGAGCTGGCCCGGGAACGAGTTCCTCGTCGCCAACGTCATGCGCCCGAGATCCATGGCGTTGGAAGCGGCGATGCGGCCGCCGGTGCGAGTCTCTGCCACCACCGTGAGCCTCATGCCAGTCAGGGAAATCGTCGCAACCAGTTTCGCGACGAGTCGCCCATCCCTCGATGACTTCTCCAGCAGGGGAACCGCAAACGAGGTAAAGCCGTGGGCTCCCCATCGCCGTCGGGCGGCTTCGAGCTCAGCGTCGACATGCCAACTCCTCGCTCTGGACAGTCGTATTGTGCCTTCGTGAATGAGGTTCAGCAGCTCCGCAACCTGTTCCTCAGGCTCCGCGAGGGCGATGCGGTTGAGGTCCGCTTCGATCCGGATCTCATCGGCGATCAGCCCGTCCCGCCCGTCGGGCTCGGTCGGATAGGTTTCTGGCTCCGCCAACTCCCCGACTTGGTAGACAGTGACATTGAGTAGTCGCGCCCCCTTTGTTTCGATCTTGCCGATTCCCGAGGTATACGCCTCGCTCGCCAAATACGCGGCTCCACTCAGTAGGCGCGCGGCGTTGGGCGTCGTGCGGACGAAGAGGCGAATGTCCGTGAGTTGAACCATCACCAGTCCACGGGGTTGCCGCGGGGGCGGTGTCCAAACCAACCCCGGTACCTCTGGATGAGGCGAGTCTCATGGACTCGGGCTGCTTGGGTGCCTTGAAACTCTCTACGAATCCGCGATTCGTATTTCTCGTAGCCCGCTTGGCGGTTCAGTCGCCGGACCTGCCGCTCCGCGCGAACGGACTTGCCATCACGAAGCCGCTTGAGGCCCATGAGCTGAGTGACGGCGAGGGGCCGGTGATGGTCCAGATCGTCCTGGCCGACATCACCGAGCAGCACCGTCGGCAGGAGGAGCAGCGGGAGTTCGCCGCCAGGCTGCTGGCGGTCCAGGAGGACGAGCGGGCCCGTCTCGCCCGGGAGCTGCATGACGAGCCACTCCAGCACCTGACGTACCTGGCCCGGACACTCGACGACCTCGGCGACCGAAGTCCTTCATCAGGACGGTTGTCCGGCCGGCTGGCCCATACCGCCGCAGTGGCGACCGACGCAGCGGGCTCCCTGCGCAAGATCATCCAAGGGCTGCGGCCCCCGGTCCTGGACGACTTCGGACTCGTCTCCGCACTGCGCCAGCTCACCGAGGAGACCCGGTCGCGGAGCACCACGACGGTGACGTTCGAGGTGTCCGGGCCACCGGCCCGAGTCGACCCGGACGTCGAGCTCGCCGCGTATCGCCTGGCCCAGGAAGCGTTGAGCAACGTCGTCCGACATGCCCATGCGGACCGGGCGACGGTCAGCCTGGCGTTCGCCCCCGCCCACGTGCGCCTGACGATCGAGGACGACGGAGTTGGCATCGGCCCCCTCAGCCAGACACCGGGACCGTCCGGCGGGCTTGGGCTCATCGGAATGCGCGAGCGCGTCGGTATGACCGGAGGCAGGCTCGACATCTCCTCCCGGGACCCCCACGGCACGCGAGTGCACATCGTCATGCCCCTCCGGGCCGCTCCAGGGGAGGACCGCGGAGCGCACCCCAGCCGACCCAGCCCCCGGCCACCTTGGGCTGGAAGCCAGCTCAGCGGCATACGGCCTAGTCGTCGATGATCACGAGGCCAGTGGCCGCGGGATCAACCGCGCGAGCCGCGGCGTCCGCGGGCAGCTCCGGGGGAGTGCCGCCCCACGCCGGACACAGCGAGCGGTGCTCGCACCAGTCACAGAGCCGGCTGGGGCTCGGCCGCCAGTCACCGAGCTGGGCCGCGCGCTCGATCGCCGCCCACAGCGCCTTGACCTTGCGCTCGACCGCGAGCAGGTCCCGCTCGTCCGGCACATAGCGCACGATCTCGCCGTTGCCGAGGTAGACCAGCTGCAGGAGCCGGGGCACCTGCCCGCGCAACCGCCACAGGACGAGCGCATAGAACTTCATCTGGAACAGCGCCTTGTGCTCGAAGCGCTCTGACGGCGAGCGCCCGGTCTTGTAGTCCACGACCCGCATCGCGCCGTCGGGCGCCACGTCGAGGCGGTCGACGTAGCCGCGCAGGACCAGTCCGTCGACCTCCGTCTCGACGTAGAGCTCCCGCTCGGCCGGCTCGAGCCGAGTCGGGTCCTCCAGCCCGAACCACGTCTCGAGCAGCGTCCCGGCGCCGGAGAACCACTCGTCGGTGCGGCCGTCGTGCTCGGCGAGGAGCGAGAGCATCTCCGGCTCCTCCGCCGCGATGCGCTCCCACTCCTGCGGCACCAGGCCGACCGCCGCCTCGAGGGTGCGCTCGGAGGTCGGCAGGTCGAACAGCCGTTCCAGGACGGCGTGGACCAAGGTGCCGCGCGCCGTCGCCGGCGTCGGTGGCGAGGGCAGCTTGTCGATGACCCGGAAGCGGTAGAGCAGCGGGCACGTCATGAAGTCGGAGGCTCGACTCGGCGACAAGGCGGAAACCATGAGCCCGACTGTAGGGCGAGGGTCCGACACCGTCCGCCGCACACGCCGCGCCCCCGGCGGCCGAGGACAGCGACCACGGCGGCCGCATAGGCTTCCGCCCATGACTGCACCTGCGCCGGACGAGGCCCGTCGCCACGGCTGGCGCATCGGCAGCCTTGCCGGGACCCCCGTCTACATCGCCCGCTCCTGGCCGGTGATCGCGCTGCTCATCATCGCGGTCTTCGGACCTGCGCTGGGCAGGCCCGACCGCGGTGCGACGTACGGCTACCTCGTCGCGGCCGGCTACGCCCTGCTGCTCCTGGTCTCCGTCCTCGTCCACGAGGCCGCCCACGCCCTGGCCGCCCGCGCGAGGGGCCACTCGGTCGGACGCATCGTCGCCGACGTCTGGGGCGGTCACACCGTCTACGACGCCACCCGCTCGTCGCCCGGCACCACGGCCCTGGTTGCGGTGGTCGGGCCGCTCTCCAACCTCGCGCTCGGAGTGCTGGCCTGGGTGGCCGAGGCAGGCGTGACCAACGAGACGGCCTCGACCCTGCTGCTCATCGTCGCGCGGGCCAACTTCCTCGTCGGGGTCTTCAACCTCCTGCCGGGCCTGCCCCTCGACGGCGGTCAGATCGTGAGCGCCCTCGTCTGGCGCCTCACCGGGCGCAAGGGTGCCGGTCTGGTGGCAGCGGGGTGGCTCGGACGGGCCATGGCGGTCGCCACGGTCCTCTGGCTCGTCGGCCGGCCGATCCTCCAGGGGGAGCAGGTGGCGCTGTTCGAGGTGGTCTGGCCGGTGGCCATCGCCTTCTTCCTGTGGCAGGGGGCCACGCAGGCGATCCGGGCGGGGGCGATCACCGATGCGACCGCGGGGCCTGTCGACGACGTTCTCGAGCCCGTCCTGCTGCTGTCCGCACGGGACTCCCTGGCGGACGTGCACCGGCGCGCCGCGACAAGGGACCTCGGCACCACCTGGCTGGTGGCCACCGACGAGGACGGCTGGCCCTTCGGTGTGTTCGACCCGGAGGCGGCGGCGCAGGTCCCGTCGGCCGTGGCTCCGCACACGCCACTCGCCGCGGTGGTGACGGCGCAGCCGAGCGAATGGGTGGTCCCTCTTCCGCACGATGCCGTGCTCACCGACCTGGTCCGTGCCATGAGCGAGCGCAACCTGCCGGTCGTGCTCGTTGTCGACGAGACGAGCCGCAGAGTGCGCGGCCTCGTCACGGCCGATCGGGTCAACGCCGTCGTGGGCGCCGCCCTCGCGAGACGCCGCCGAGGCTGAGTCGGGAAGCAAGGCGGCCGGTCGCTCGCGTCCTGTCCACATCCCTCTGGGCACCGGGCTGCTCGTCCACACGCGGGCGACGGGACGCGACGCCAAGGCGCTCGACCTCGCAGGCTGCTCCTGTGCCGACGCAGGTCGGTCGAGAAAGGGAGACAGCATGCCCAGAAGGATCGAGACGGCCGCCACCGTTGCCGCCAGCCCGCCGACGAGGGCCCCGAGCTCCACCCGCAACGAGGTGGCACTCTGCGGGCGGCTCAGCGCCGCGGCGGAGGAGCGTGTCCTCCCCAGCGGGGATGCCCTCGTCACGCTCCGGGTCATCGTGCCCAGGACCGAGACGAGGGGGCGGCGGGGCCCGGACGGCGAGAAACGCCAGGGGCAGGTCGACACCATCGACGTGGTGTGCTGGAGCGCCCGGACGCGGCGCACCGCCCTCCGGCTCGAGCCCGGCGTGACCATCGAGGTGGAGGGGTCGCTCCGGCGACGCTTCTTCGGCACGCCCGGAGGCCGCCAGAGCCGCTACGAGGTGGAGGCCCGCACCCTGCGACGCCTGCACGGGGACGGCCGCTCGGACACCTAGACTTGCCTCCCATGACCGACGCCGACGTGGCCGCCGACCCGCCCCTGCACACCACCGCCCACCATCGGCGAGGCGTGTTCGAGGTCGGCGAGAGAGTCCAGCTCACCGACCCCAAGGGCCGCCTGCACACCATCACCCTGGAGCCGGGCCGCGAGTTCCACACCCACCGGGGCTTCCTGCGCCACGACGAGCTCATCGGGGCGCCCGACGGTTCGGTCGTCACCAACACGGCCGGTGTCGAGTACCTCGCGCTCCGGCCCCTGCTGAGCGACTACGTCATGTCCATGCCCAGGGGGGCGGCGGTCGTCTACCCCAAGGACGCCGGCCAGATCGTCCAGATGGCCGACATCTTCCCGGGAGCGACCGTGGTCGAGGCGGGCGTCGGCTCTGGCGCCCTGTCGATGTCGCTCCTCCGGGCCGTCGGCGAGACGGGGCGGCTGCTCTCCTTCGAGCGTCGGGAGGACTTCGCCGAGATCGCTCGGGGCAACGGGCGGGCCTTCTTCGGGGGTGACCACCCCGCCTGGACCATCACGGTCGGTGACCTCGTCGAGGCCCTGCCCGCGACGGTTGAACCGGGCTCGGTGGACCGGGTCGTGCTCGACATGTTGGCCCCCTGGGAGTGCCTCGACGCCGTGGCCGACGCGCTGCTCCCCGGAGGAGTGCTGATCTGCTACGTCGCGACGACGACCCAGCTGAGCCGGGTGGCCGAGGGCATCCGGGCCCATGGTGGCTTCACCGAGCCCAACGCGTGGGAGTCGCTCGTCCGGGGCTGGCACCTCGAGGGGCTGGCGGTGCGTCCGCAGCACCGCATGCACGGACACACTGGCTTCCTGGTCACCACCCGCCGGTTGGCCCCCGGTGTCGTGCCCCCCGAGCGAAAGCGACGCCCGGCCAAGGGTGCCTACGGTCCCGCGGAGGGTATGGGAGAGTCGACGGGCCCTGACTCGGGGCCGGACGTCCTGGTCGATTCCGATCACCTCACCCCGGTGACCGGATCGCTCGCATCGATCGACATTCCCGCCAGCGCCTGGACGCCCGAGGCCCTGGGCGAGCGGGTCAAGAGTGACAAGACCATCCGCCGACTTCGCCGATCCGTGGCCGAAACGTCCGAGGATCTGTGACCCGTCGGGGTTAGGGTCGAAGTGTCACGACCCCTGATGGAGACGACCCAGGGGAGCACGTGACGGATGAGGAGGCCCGACATGACCGACGACAGCAGGAACGAGGAGGCCCGGGCCCACGGGCTCGGCGACCCCGGATCGGCTGCGGAGACGAGCCCGCGTCCCGAGCCGATCAGCCCCGTGAGCGGCGCTGCCGGCGCCCCATGGACAGCGGCCGGTCCCGGGCGTGCGGACCGTGAGCTCGAGGCGCTGCGGAGCGAGGTGCGAGCGCTGCGTGACGCTGCGCGGACCTCCCCCCAGCAGACCCGCGAGCTGGAGGCCCGCTTGAGCCACCTTCAGTCCTCGCTCCAGTCCCTCTCGACCCAGAACGAGCGGCTCGTGCGGACCCTGAAGGAGGCCCGCGAGCAGATCGTCACCCTGAAGAAGGAGGTCGACCGGCTGGCCCAGCCGCCGAGCACCTACGGTCTGATCCTCGACGCGCCCGATGAGGGCTCGGTCGACATCCTCACCGGCGGCCGCAAGATGCGGGTGGCCGTGAGCCCGTCCGTCGCCCCCGAGGACCTCACTCTGGGGCGTGAGGTCATGCTCAACGAGGCCCTCAACGTCGTGTCGGCCCACGGTTACGAGCGCGTCGGCGAGGTCGTCACGGTCAAGGACAAGCTGGGGGAGGACCGCGTCGTGGTCGTCACCCACGGCGACGAGGAGCGGGTCTGCCGGATCGCCACGCCGCTGCTCGCGGAGCGGATCCGCGTCGGCGACTCCCTGACGTTGGACCCCCGCTCCAACTTCGTCCACGAGCTCATCCCCAAGCTTGAGGTCGAGGAGCTGGTGCTGGAGGAAGTGCCCGATGTGGCCTACGAGGACATCGGCGGCCTGGCCGGCCAGATCGAGCAGATCCGTGATGCCGTCGAGCTGCCGTTCCTCCACCCGGAGCTGTTCAAGGAGCACGCCCTCAAGCCGCCCAAGGGAGTGCTGCTCTACGGCCCGCCCGGCTGCGGCAAGACGCTGATCGCCAAGGCCGTGGCGGCGTCGCTCGCGCGGCAGGTGGCCGAGCGGTCGGGCAAGGAGACCGAGAAGGGCTACTTCCTCAACATCAAGGGCCCGGAGCTGCTCAACAAGTACGTCGGGGAGACCGAGCGGCACATCCGCCTCATCTTCCAGCGCGCTCGCGAGAAGGCCTCCGAGGGCACTCCGGTCGTCGTGTTCTTCGACGAGATGGACTCGCTCTTCCGCACCCGTGGCTCGGGCGTGTCGAGCGACGTCGAGACGACGATCGTCCCGCAGCTGCTCGCCGAGATCGACGGCGTCGAGCGGCTCGAGAACGTCATCGTCATCGGCGCCTCGAACCGCGAGGACATGATCGACCCTGCCATTCTGCGACCCGGCCGGCTCGACGCGAAGATCAAGATCGAGCGGCCCGACGCCGAGAGCGCCCGCGACATCTTCAGCAAGTACCTCACCACCTCACTGCCGCTCCACGAGCACGACCTCTCCATCCACGGCGGTGACCGGCACGCGACGGTCGAGGCGATGATCACGGCCGCCGTCGAGCGGATGTACTCCGAGATGGAGGAGAACCGGTTCCTCGAGGTCACCTACCAGGGCGGCGACAAGGAGATCCTCTACTTCAAGGACTTCAACTCCGGCGCCATGATCCAGAACATCGTGGATCGGGCCAAGAAGCTCGCCATCAAGGACTTCCTGACGACCGGTCAGAAGGGGATCCGGGTCGAGCACATCCTCGCCAGCTGCGTCGACGAGTTCAAGGAGAACGAGGACCTGCCCAACACCACCAACCCTGACGACTGGGCTCGGATCAGCGGCAAGAAGGGCGAGCGCATCGTCTACATCCGCACCCTGATGAAGGGCAAGGAGGGCACGGAGCCCGGCCGGTCCATCGCAACGGCCAACACCGGTCAGTACCTCTGACGTGTCGGTGGCCTGCTCGGCACTCGAGCGGGCCACCGGACCGGGCCGCCATTCGCGGACCACCCGATCTGGCGGCCGTATGCCGCTGGGCTCGTTCTCAGCGGCGCGCTGAGCGAGCGGTCGCCAGGGTCAGCAGCGCGCGCCAGCCGATGAGCAGGGTGGCCAGGACTGCCGCCGCGACGGCGACGAAGGCCCAGGCCAGGCTGCCCAGCACGGCGACCCGCAGCGCCATGCCGATGAAGACCGTGGCGAACCACACCGTGATGCCGGGCCCCACCTCGAGTGGCCAGGAGCCGCGAAGGGCCCGGACGAGGAGCCAGCCGACCGCAGTGCCGACGAGGAACGGGCTCGCGGTGGCGAACACGCCCGAAGCCGTGATGCCCTCGTCGTGAGAGGCGCGCCCGATCGCGGCGAAGACGAGGACGAGGAGGGCGTCGACGACGAAGGCCACACCCGGATTGCGCCAGAAGGGCGGTCGCTCGGCCACCGCGCCCTCAGGCCAGCGTCTCGAAGGGCAGGCGGGCCTGCGGGGGTGCGTAGGTCGGGTCGACCCCCTCGAAGAGCGACGACACGGACCGCCCGTGGTGGATCCGGTCGATCGCCTCGGCGAAGAGCGCCGCCACCGAGCGGACGCGCAGCTCGGGCCAGCCGACCGGCGGTGGGACGGTGTCGGTTGTGACCACCTCGGTGACGAACGGGTGCCCTCGGAGCCGTTCGACGGCTTTGCCGGCGAAGAGGCCATGGGTGCAGACAACGGTGGCGTCGGTCGCCCCAGCGTCACGGAGGCGGTCCATCAGCTCGAGCATGGAGCCACCGGTGGCGATCTCGTCGTCGAGGATGATCGCGCGACGACCGGCGACGTCGCCGACGATCGAGTCGATCACGACCTCGTCGTCGGAGATCCGGCGCTTGGAACCCGCCGCGACGGGCAGGCCGAGGAGCCGGGCGAACTGGCTGGCGACCTTGGCGTTGCCCAGGTCGGGACTGACCACGACGCGGTCCGAGAGGTCGGAGCCGCGGAAGTGGTCGGCCAGCACGCCGATCGCCGTCAGGTGGTCGACCGGCATCGAGAAGAAGCCGTGCACCTGCGGGGCGTGGAGAGCCATCGTCAACACGCGGTCGGCACCCGCCGTCCCGATCATGTCGGCGACGAGACGCCCCCCGAGGGAGATCCGGGAGGCGTCCTTCTTGTCCGAGCGAGCGTAGGCATAGTGCGGCATGACCGCGGTGATCTGGGCCGCGGAGGCCCCGCGGGCCGCGTCGATCATGAGGAGAAGCTCCATCAGGTGCTCCTGGGTCGGAGGCACCAGGGGCTGGACGAGGTAGACGTCCCTGAGCCGGCAGTTCTCGAGGAGCTGCGCCTGGAGGCAGTCGTTGCTGAAGCGCTTGATGTCGACCGGGGAACGGGTGACGCCCAGATGGGCACAGATCCGGTCGGCGAGGGCGGGATGGGCGGAGCCGCTGAAGACGACCACATCTTTCACTGGCTGGTCCCCTCTCGAGGTTCGCGTGTGTGTCGACGATAGTCGACCTGCTGGCGTGGCGGCCGGATGCTGTGGTTATGGTCTCGACCATGACGGTACGGCGGATCATGGGCCTCGAGACCGAGTTCGGCATCTCCGTGCCCGGTGACCCCCTGGCCAACCCCATGTTCCTCTCCGGCCAGGTCGTCAGCGTCTACGCCGCGGCGCACGGCATCCGCTCCAACCAGTCGAGCTGGGACTATGCCTTCGAGGACCCTCTCCAGGACGCGCGCGGCTGGCACGTGGACCGAGACACAGCCGACCCGAGCCAGCTGACCGACATCGAGGACCCCACCCTCGCCAACGTGGTGCTGCCCAACGGAGCCCGCTACTACGTCGACCACGCGCACCCCGAGTACAGCTCACCCGAGGTCACCGTGCCCCGCGCCGCCGTGCGCTGGGACCGCGCCGGCGACGCGATCGCCCTCGAGTCGGTGCGCCTGCTGGCGAGCCGCCCCGGGCAGGCCCCGGTCAACCTCTACAAGAACAACGCCGACGGCAAGGGGCAGTCCTACGGCACGCACGAGAACTACCTCATGCCCCGGCGGACGCCCTTCCCCGACATCGTCCGCCACCTCATCCCGTTCTTCGTGACGCGACAGGTCGTCTGCGGCGCCGGTCGGGTCGGGCTCGGGGTCGACTCGCGAGTGCCCGGCTTCCAGGTGTCCCAGCGGGCGGACTTCTTCGAGACCGAGGTGGGGCTCGAGACGACGCTCAAGCGCCCGATCATCAACACCCGCGACGAGCCGCACGCGGTGGCCGACCGCTACCGCCGCCTGCACGTCATCATCGGTGACGCCAACCTGCTCGACGTTGCGACCCTGCTCAAGATGGGCACGACCTCGCTCGTGCTCGGCATGATCGAGGACGGCCACCTGACGTCCGACTGGTCGATCCGTCGGCCGGTGGCGGCGTTGCAGGCGGTCTCGCACGACCCGACCCTGAAGACGACGGTGGAGCTGGTCGACGGCCGTTCGATGACCGCGCTGGACGTCCAGTGGATGTATCTCGAGGCCGCCCGTTCCTGGCTCGACGCGCGAGCGGACGACCCGGTGCCGAGTGCGACCGAGGAGGTCATGCGCTACTGGGAGGACGTGCTGAACCGGCTCGGCGGTGACGTCATGTCGGCCGCGGGCCTGGTCGACTGGGTCACCAAGCTGCAGCTGCTCAACGGCTATCGGCAGCGGGACGGTCTGGAGTGGGACGACCACCGTCTCGCGGCGATCGACATCCAGTGGGCCGACGTCCGCCCGGAGAAGGGCTTGCTGCACCGGCTCCGGGACCGCGGTCGCACCGTCGACCTCGTCACGCCCGCGGAGGTCCGTGCCGCCCAGGCCACCCCGCCAGAGGACACCCGCGCGTGGTTCCGCGGCAACTGCGTGCGTCGCTTCACCCCGCAGGTGTTCTCCGCCAGCTGGGACTCGGTGGTCTTCGACGTGCCCGGGCGCCCCAACCTCCAGCGGGTGCCGATCCTCGAGCCCGAGCGCGGCACCCGGGCTCAGGTCGGCGACCTGCTCGACCAGAGCGATGACGTCGAGTCGCTGCTCCGGGCCCTGGCGACCCCCGAGTGAACCAGGGGCCGCGCCGACGTGGGACGCCGACGCGGACTCTGCCCGAACGGGTTAGGGTCGGGGTATCGGTGAATCGCGCTCTTTGGAGGTAGCCATGCCGGGCCAGGAACACGCCAGACCCCAGCGCCGGGACGAGGAGCCCCCCGAGGCTCCCGAGCCCCCGCCTGCCGCCCCGTCCGGAGCAGCCGTCAAGGAAGGGCTCGAGGACGACATCGACAGCGTCCTGGACGAGATCGACGGCGTTCTCGAGTCGAACGCCGAGGAGTTCGTCCGCGGCTTCGTGCAGAAGGGCGGCCAGTGAGCGGCCGACCCACGTCACGCGCACCTCGGCTCGACGACGCGTTCCTCGCGAGCGGGTCGTCCTCCTTCACCGACTTCGTGGCGGGCTACCGGCCGGAGCTGCTTCCGTCGGGCCGGCCGTTGCCCGTCGGAGCGAGCATCGAGGCGCCTCACGGCACGACGATCGTCTCCCTCCTGCATGAAGGAGGCGTCGTCATGGCGGGCGACCGCCGCGCGACGATGGGCAACATCATCGCCAACCGCGACATGGAGAAGGTCTTCATCGCCGACGAGTACAGCGTGGTCGGTATCGCCGGCACCGCGGGCATCGCCGTCGAGCTGATCCGGCTCTACCAGGTCGAGCTCGAGCACTACGAGAAGATCGAGGGCGCCATCATGTCGCTCGAGGGCAAGGCCAACCGCCTCGCCTCGATGATTCGGGGCAACCTGGCCCTCGCGATGCAGGGCCTCACCGTCGTCCCGACCTATGCCGGCTTCGACCTCGACGATGGCGTCGGTCGGATCTACTCCTACGACGTCACGGGCGGCTGCTACCTCGAGGGCGGGCACCACTCGAGCGGCTCCGGCTCCTTGTTTGCGCGCGGCGCCCTGAAGAAGCTGTGGCGGCCCGGCCTCAGCGAGGAGGCGGCCGTCCGCGTCGCTGTCGAGGCCCTCTACGACGCGGCCGATGACGACTCCGCCACCGGCGGCCCCGACCTCGGCCGCCAGATCTGGCCGACCGTGACGGTGGTGGACCACACGGGCGCGCGCTTCGTCCCCGAGGACGTCCTCGCGGACCACGTCGCGGCGATCGTCGAGTCCCGCCGCGGCAACCCCGGAGGTGCCCGATGACGATGCCCTTCTACGTCCCGCCCGAGCAGGTCATGAAGGACCGGGCCGACTTCGCCCGCAAGGGAATCGCCCGCGGACGGTCGGTCGTGGTGCTCGCCTACGACAAGGGCATCGCCTTCGTCGCCGAGAACCCCTCTCGAGCCCTGCACAAGGTCTCCGAGATCTACGACCGGATCGCCTTCGCCGCCGTCGGGCGCTACAACGAGTTCGAGTCGCTGCGGGTCGCCGGCATCCGTTACGCCGACCTGCGCGGCTACTCCTACGACCGCACCGACGTGACCGCGCGGGCCCTGGCCAACACCTACGCGCAGACCCTCGGCGCCGTCTTCACCCAGGAGTCGAAGCCCTTCGAGATCGAGATCGTCGTGGCCGAGGTGGGTGCGCGGGTCGAGGACGACCAGATCTTCCGGCTCACCTACGACGGTTCGGTCGCCGACGAGCGTGGCTTCGTCGTCATGGGCGGTGCGAGCGATCAGGCAGAGGCCGGGCTGGCCGAGCGGTGGCGCCCGGGCCTCAGCCTCGGCGAGGCGCTGCGCCTTGCCGTCGACGTGCTCGCCGTCTCGCCCGAGGGCGCCGAGCCCCGGGAGCTGGGCGCCGACCTGCTGGAGGTCGCGGTGCTCGACCGGGATCGCCCACGGCGGACCTTCCGCCGAGTCGTCGGGCCGCTCCTGGAGCGGCTGCTGAGTCGGGACAACCCCATGTCCGACGCCCCGGGTGACGAGGTGCATCCCGGGCACCCGCAGGTGTTGAGCGGCGAGACGGAAGAGGCCTCACCGAGCGCTCCCGTCGGCCACGACAACGCCGGGCCCTCGGACGAGGGGCAGGGCAAGGACGACGGACCGACGCAGCCGAGCTGACGTCACGGCCGCGCCAGCCACCGGCTCTCGCGCTGGTCTGACTGACGAAGAAGCCGTCCGGTCCTGACGGACCGGACGGCTTCTTTCGTGTGCGCCTGGCGGAGCGGATGCCCCGGCGGGCTCAGTTGCTGCGCGCCGGCTCTCGCTGGTCGGCGTTGTCGCCGCGGTGCTCGCCGTTGGCGGGCTTGGAGTCGTTGTCCTGGGACGGGATCGCCTGCATGACGATCGTCGTGTCCGCTGCGGCCGGCTCGGGGACGGCCTGCGGGGCAGCCTGCTGGCCCTCGGGCTGCTGGGCCGGCGCCGGCTGAGGTGCCGCCGGCTGCGCCGCTGGCGCCGGGAGCGCATCGGCAATGGCGCCGCCGCCCAGGGTGGCCAGCATCTGCCGGACGTTGGACAGCTGCGCGGTGATGGCGTCCCGCTGCGCGGTGGACGCGGCCAGCTCGCGCTCCGACTCCTCGCGCAGCCGAGCCGCGTGGTCGCGGGCTTCGGAGACGATGAGGTCGGCCTGGGACTGGGCCCCGTTGAGGATCGCCTGCGCGCGGCCGCGCAGCTCGGCGGCCTCGTGCTCGGAGCGCTCTCGCAGCTGCTTGGCCTGGCGCTCTGCCTCGAGCAGGGTGGCCTCGAGAGCCTGGCGACGCGTCTCGAACTCCTTGTCGGCCTGCTCCCGCCGGTGGGCCAGTGTGGTCTCGAGCTCGGCGGTGGCGGCGGCAGCCTTGGCGCGGTGCGACTCGTACTCGGCGGCCGCTTCCTGGCGCTGGGCGGACGCCACGCTCTGGGCCTCGGCGATGATGGCCTGGGCCTCGCGGTTGGCCTGGGCGACGACCCGCTGGGCCTCCTCGTCGGCGCGGCCCTTGGCCTGCTCGGCGTAGGCGCTGGTCGTGGCCTTGAGCTCGGCGGCAGCGTTGTTGGCGCGCTCCCGGATCTGGTCGGCCTCCATGGACGCGCGGTTGCGCATCTCGGCGGCTTCGGCATCGGCGAGGGTGAGGATCTGGCCGACTCGTTCACCGAGCTCGGTGTAGGTCTGGGCCTGCGAGGGGGCCGCCTTCTTCAGGTCGGCCATGGCGCGGGACTGCTGGGCCAGCTGCCCGCGCAGGTCGGCGAGCTGGGCGTTGAGCTTCGTGAGCTCGACGCTGCGCTCGGAGGCGTCCTTCTTTGCGGCCTGCAGAGTGCGGTTCTGCGTCTCGAGGAACGCGTCGACCTCCTCCGGCTCGTAGCCGCGACGGGAGAACTTGAAGTTGGGTCTGTCGATCATGGCCATCCAAGAGAGAGTGTGGAGGAGTGCGTCGGAAGGGGGGCGTTGGCCATTCTTACAGGCCCCGGCAAATCGAGACAGGGGTGGTCCGACCTCATCCGCCGTGGACGGCACTGCTGCCGGAGAGCGACCGGATGACAGCGAGCTCCTCGGCCCGGGCCAGCCCCGCCCTTGCCCTCGGGCGGCTCGTCCCGAGCTCGGTCTCCCAGGCGAGAGCCGCTGCCATGGTCTCCTCCAACGAGCGGGTCTCGAGCCCGGCGCGGGCCGCCGCAGCGCCACTGCGGTCCATGAAGGACTGCCAGGCGGGGTCGGCCAGCCACAGGGGGAGCGACCGGGGTCCCATGAAGTCCCGGACGTCCTGCTGCGCGAGCGCGGTGGAGCCGGCGCGGACCACCTCACCGTCGAAGCCAGCCACCTGCGCTGCTGTGTCCAGGACCTCCGTCAGGGACAGCGCCGCGCCCACGGCGTTGTACCGCCCCGTCGTCCCGCGGAGCCCGGCTTGGATCAGCCATGCCGTCAGGTCCCGGACGTCGACCCACTGGACGGGCTGCGCAGGGTGGTCGGGCACGAGAACCGGTCCGCCGTCCCTCGCCGCCTGGGAGAAGCGGCCCGGCCAGTAGCCGGACCGTTCGCTCGGGTCACCATGGCCGACGATGAGGCCGCTGCGCGCGACGAGGGCGTCACCGCCGCGACCCTCGGCGACGGCCTGCTCGCAGGCGACCTTGCCTTCGCCGTACTGCTCCGGGGTCGCCGTGTCCGACTCCAGGGCGGGCAGGAGCTCGGCCGACTCGTCGGCCCCGGGTTCGTCGTGCCGGGCGTAGACGGAGCAGGAGCTGACGAAGGCCCAGGAGGTCGTCCGGTCGGCCAAGGCCCGCACGGCCCCGCGCACGTGGCCCGGCTGCCGGGCGACATCGACGACGAGGTCCCACCGGATGTCGCGGGGCAACGCCTCGTAGGCCGCCGGGTCGCTCCGGTCGGCCCGCACCCAGGTGGTGCCCTCGGGGGCCCGGCCCGACTCGCCGCGCGCGAGGCAGGTGACCTCGTGCCCGAGGGAGAGTGCGTGGGCTGCCACAGCCCCGCCGACCCAGCTGGTGCCACCAAGGACGAGGACGGAAGCCATGCTCGGAGCACATCACGGGCACCGCGCCGCCGTCCACGACCTTCGCGCCGAGCAGAGGAGCGGTGCTTAGAGTTGGTCCATGGAGCGGCGCATCTTCGGGATCGAGAACGAGTACGGCGTCACCTGCACGACGCAGGGGCAGCGCAGACTCACGCCCGACGAGGTCGCGCGCTACCTCTTCCGCAGGGTCGTGGCATGGGGTCGCTCGAGCAACGTGTTCCTGGGCAACGGGGCCCGGCTCTACCTCGACGTGGGCTCCCATCCGGAGTACGCGACGGCCGAGTGTGACTCCGTCCGCGAGCTCGTCGTCCAGGACAAGGCGGGGGAGCGGATCCTCGAGGGCCTCGTGGAGGACGCACAGGCCCGACTGCACGACGACGGCGTCGAGGGCGAGATCTTCGTCTTCAAGAACAACACCGACTCGGCAGGCAACTCCTACGGATGTCACGAGAACTACCTCTTCGGGCGCACCGGCGACTTCCAGCGCGTGTCCGACATGTTCATCCCCTTCCTCATCAGCCGCCAGATCACGAGCGGCGCCGGCAAGGTGGTCGCCACGGCCCACGGCGCCAGCTTCGCCGTCAGCCAGCGGGCCGACCACATCTGGGAGGGCGTCTCCTCAGCGACGACTCGCTCGCGCCCGATCATCAACACCCGGGACGAGCCGCACGCCGACGCGGAGCGCTACCGCCGGCTGCACGTCATCGTCGGCGACTCCAACATGTCCGAGACGACGAGCCTGCTCAAGGTCGGCTCGGCGGATCTCGTCCTGCGTCTCATCGAGCACGGCGTGGTCATGCGGGACCTGACGCTCGAGAACCCGATCAGGGCGATCCGCACGATGAGCCACGACCCGACGGGCCGCGCCACGGTGCGCCTGGCCAACGGCCGTGAGCTGTCCGCCCTCGACATGCAGCGGGAGTACTTCGAGAAGGCATCCTCGTTCGTCGACCGGGAGGGGATGGAGTCCCCGGACACCAAGCAGGTCCTCGACCTCTGGGGTCGCACGCTCGAGGCCATCGGCACGGGTGACCTCGACTCCATCGCCACTGAGATCGACTGGGTGATCAAGCTGCGCCTCATCGAGCGCTACCGCGCCCGGCATGGGCTCGGCCTGTCCGATCCTCGCATCCTCCAGCTGGACCTCGCCTACCACGACATCAACCGCGCCCGGGGGCTGTTCTACCTCCTGCAGAAGCGTGGCCAGGCGGCTCGAGTGGCCTCCGACGTCGAGGTGTTCGAGGCCAAGGTCCGGCCGCCGCAGACGACGAGGGCCAAGCTGCGCGGCGACTTCATCCGGGCCGCGCAGGCGCACGGCCGCGACTTCACCGTGGACTGGGTGCACCTCAAGCTCAACGACCAGGCGCAGCGCACCGTCCTGTGCAAGGACCCGTTCCGCGCCGTCGACGAGCGGGTCGAGCGGCTGATGGAGACGATCGCCCGCTCACCGGCCGTCCCGCGGACGCTCTGACCGGAGCCCGCACGACCGCTGCGCGCAACGGCCACAAGGACGGGGGTTACAGTGACCGAGGCCCGCCCCCGGGTGGGCTGATCGACGCCATCCCACGACCCGAAAGCGTTCCTGTGCGAATTCGAACCGCCGCGACGGCTGCCGTCGCCGTCCTCGGCCTGTCCGTCCTGTCCGCCTGCGGCCAGCCCGACCAGGCGACGCCTCAGGCCACCGGGACCGCCGCCGGCACCGCGTCGGCCGCGCCCGCCCCCGTCGACACGCCGGACGCGCTCGCGAAGGTCACGGCCACCGGCCCGGTCGACTTCAAGACCGCGCCGAAGATCGACCTCGGCACCACGCCCATCTCGACGACCACCGTCCAGCGCCGGGTGCTCACCCCGGGCACCGGCTCGGCGGCGACGAAGGAGGACACGGTGCGCATTCGCGCCCAGATCTTCAACGGCACGTCGGGCAAGCTCCTCGACGACGGTTACGGCAAGGGCCGCCGGGACGAGGGCTACCGGCTCGGGCGCACCGACCTGCTGGCGGGCTTCACGGAGGGCCTCGTGGGTGCGCAGCAGGGCTCCCGGATCGCGTTCACCATCCCGCCGGCCAAGGGCTTCGGCGACAGCGGCAACGCCCAGCTCGGCGTCGAGCCCGGCGACACCATCGTCGTCGTCGCGGACGTCTCCGACGTGCACCGTGGGCTGAAGCAGCTGGAGGGTGAGGGCAAGGCGAGCCCGGACGGCTTCCCCGGCGTGGAGTTCGCGGACGGCAACGCCAAGGCGCCCACGGTGACGATCCCCAAGGCCGACCCGCCGAAGGAGACGCGCGAGGCGACCCTCATCGAAGGTGACGGCCCGGTCGTCAAGGAGGGCCAGTTCATTGCCGCGCACTACCACGGCGTGCTCTGGAAGGACGGTTCCGTCTTCGACTCCTCGTGGGAGCGTGGCGCGGCGGCAGACTTCCCGATCGGCGTGGGCGCCGTCATCCCGGGCTGGGACAACACGCTCGTCGGCAAGAAGGTCGGCAGCCGCGTGCTCCTCGTCATCCCGTCGAAGGACGGCTACGGCGAGCAGGGCAACCCCAACGGCGGGATCAGTGGCACCGACACGCTCGTCTTCGTCGTCGACATCCTCGACGCCTACTGACCCGTCCGCGACCAGCCGCTGACAGACTGGGGCGTGCAGTCACGCTCCGACGAAGGGATTCCCATGCCACTCGACCCAGACCGCACCAAGCCCGAGATCGACTTCCCGGAGGGCGAGCCGCCCGCGGACCTCGTCATCGAGGACGTCATCGAGGGTGACGGTCGTGAGGCCAAGGCGGGCGACACGGTGAGCGCGCACTACGTCGGTGTCGCGCACTCGACCGGCGAGGAGTTCGACTCCTCCTGGAACCGCGGCGCGCCGCTCGACTTCCGGCTCGGGGTGGGCATGGTCATCCCCGGCTGGGACAAGGGCATCGAGGGGATGAAGGTCGGCGGTCGGCGCAAGCTGACCATCCCCGCTCATCTCGCCTACGGCGACCGTGGGGCGGGTGCCGCCATCGCGCCGGGGGAGACGCTGATCTTCGTCGTCGACCTCGACGACGTGCGCTGACCTTCGGACCCCACCGACGAGACCGTATGCCGCTGGGCTGGCTCCCAGCGCAGCGTGCCCCATCGCCCCACCCTCGGTCTCAACCCGCAACACACCCGCTTTCCGTCTGCTCCGGCCTGCTGCATCCGGTCTGGGCCGACGGCAAGCGGGTGTGTTGCGTTGGACGTCGTGGGGGAGGGGTCAGCGGGAGGTGAGGAGGGACGCGGCGTGACGGCCACCCACCGCGGCCGCGATGAACGACAGGCGATCGTCATCGAGGCTCCGGCCCATCGTCGACAGCGGCACCGGCGCGGCCCGGAGGGCATCGTCGAGCCCCGCGCAGTCCACGTCGACGAGCCGGAGCCGGCCGCCGGTGGAGTCGCACAGCGCCCGGGCCTGACTCCGGACGTAGAGGGCGAGGTCCTCGGTGAGCTGCGGGACCGGCAGGTCGGCGGGGACCAGCGCCACCCGGCCGTACGCTGTCGCGCTGTGGTGCGACAGGCCACGGTGCCGCGGGCGCTGGTCGGCCTCGGACACGCGCAGTGAGGCGATCGGGCGGCCGCCCAGCACCCCGGCCGCGTTGACCGCCTCCCCGGCCGACGTGCCGGAGAACCCCCAGCGCGTGCCGGTCCCGAGGTTGCCGGGCCCTTGCGCCACCACGGCCACGTCCGCTCCGACGACGAGGTGGGCGGCGAGCAGCCCGGTGTGCACGTTCACCGCCTCCAGGTCGCCTCCGTAGGCCTGGCCGACAGTGATGCAGGCCGCGAGCCACTCGGCGTCGCGCAGCCCCGCAACCGTGCGCGAGAAGTCGGCCGGCAGGGCGCCGCCGTCCGTCATGACGTAGGCGACGGTGGCCTCGGGCAGGGAGGCGCGGATCCCCGCGATGACGGCCGGCAGCGCCGAGTGCAGGTCGGCGACGACGACGGGCATGCCCGCCACGTCGTCCGCGTCGCGCAGCAGCTCGTGCTGTGGGCTCTGCTGCTCGTCGACGCCGAGCACCATGGTCTGCACCGGCGTGTAACGCGCCTTGACGAGATGTCCCGCGACCTCGGCGACGTCGACGGGAGCAGGCACGTGGTCCGGGGCGGCGACGATGATCGCGAACCCCCCGGTGCCCAGGCCACGCTCCAACGCCGTGGTGTTGAGCAGCACGCGCGCCCCGACCGGCAGGTCACCGACGTTCTCGACGTAGCCGAGCGCGCGGACGGTGTCCCCGGAAGCCAGCTGAGCGGCATACGTCACCGCTCCCGCCCAGCGCGACTCCACCTCGGTGATCACTGCCTGACGCCACTGGATCATGAGCCGGACCCTACCGACGACGCGTGCCTCTCGCTCCCCGGAGAGTCAGGTAGCGTCGGTCTGGCCCCGTGGGGGCGACCCTGGAACGGAGGAAGGTGCCCATGAGCGCAACGTCCGCCTCGGCGGAGAAGACCGAGCGGCTGCTCAACCTCATCCTTGCGCTCAAGTCCGCCCGGCGACCGATCCCCAAGGAGAAGTTGCGCGCCGCCCTCCCGGCCTACGCCGAGGCGCCGTCGGACGAGGCCTTCGACCGGATGTTCGAGCGCGACAAGGACGAGCTGCGCGAGATGGGCATCCCGATCACGACGACCGTGGTCGACGTCCTCTTCGACGACGAGGTCGGCTACCGGATCGACTCGAGCGAGACCTCCCTGCCGGAGATCAGCTTCGAGCCCGACGAGGTCGCGGCGCTGGCCCTCGCCGCTCGCGCGTGGTCGACCGCCAGCATCTCGGGCGCCGCGACGGCCGGCCTCCGCAAGCTGCGGCTCGCCGGCGTGGAGATCGACGAGTCGCTGGCCGCGGGCGTCGAGCCTCGCATCCGCACCGCCGACCCGGCCTTCGAACCCGTCCGCGCGGCCCTCTCGGCCCGCCAGCCGATCACCTTCGAGTACCGCAAGAACGACGGGTCGGTGGGCCTGCGCCACGTCCGCCCGTGGGCCCTGAAGCACTGGCACGGGCGCTGGTACCTCACCGGCTTCGACGTCGACCGTGCGGCCGAGCGCGCCTTCCGGCTGAGCAGGGTCGTCGGCCCGGTCCGCAAGAAGGGGCGGGCCGGCTCCTACGCCGTGCCGGCGGACCACGTCCCGGAGGTCTCGCTCGCGGCCCAGGCCGCCGAGCCGGAGGGCACGGCGACGATCCGGCTGCGACACGGACGCGGCCATCTGCTGCGGCAGGCAGCACTGCGCACCCGGGACCTCGACCACCGGTGGAGCGAGGTCGAGGTCCCCTACGAGCGCGGACGGACCGAGCGTGACGTCGCGGCGCTGGGCAGCCACGCGGTGGCGACGGCACCGGCCGAGCTGGTGGACGGGGTGCGCGAGGCGTTGCGGCGCGTCCTCGAGTCGCACTCATCGAGGTCGAGGGAGCAGTCCGAATGAGCGACAAGCGAGTGGGCGACCGACGGAGCTCGGCGCCACGCACCACGCGCAGCACGGCCGAGACCGCCACCCAGCGCCTGAGCCGACTGCTCGACCTCGTTCCCTGGCTGCTCCGGCACGAGGGCGTCGGCGTCGAGGAGACGGCGCGCGAGTTCGGCATCAGCCCGGCGCAGGTCGAGTCCGACCTCGAGCTGCTCTTCCTCTGCGGGACACCGGGCTACACGCACGCCGAGCTGATCGACGCCCAGTGGGAAGACGGCCACATCTACCTCGCCAACGCCGACGACATCGCCGCACCGATGCGCCTGACCCGCGACGAGGCGGTCACGTTGACCGCGGGCCTGCAGGCGCTCAGCTCCATCCTCGTCAACTCCGAGGTCGCCGAGCGCACCCTGGCCAAACTGCGAGCCGCCACGACCGCGGGCGATCCCGGGGGAGGGCGCATCGCCCTCGACCTCGACGACGGCAGCCAGCATGCCGTCATGTCGGAGCTCAAGCGGGCCCTCGCCGACCACAAGCGGGTCCACCTGACCTACTACGTCGCCACCCGCGACGAGACGACCGAGCGCGACGTCGACCCCATGCGCATCGTCAACCTCGACGGGCAGTGGTACGTCGAGGGCTGGTGCCACCGGGCGAACGCCGTCCGCTTCTTCCGCGTCGACCGGATCGAGGCCGCCACGGTGCTCGACGCTGACGGCACCCCGCCGCCGGAGGCCACGCCTCGTGAGCTCGACGACGAGGTGTTCGTCCCGAGCGACAGCGACCTGACCGTCGTCATCGAAGCGGCCCGGGATGCGGCGTGGATCGCGGACTACTACCCGAATGAGGGCGTGGTGCGAAACACCGACGGCTCCATCCGGGTCACCCTCAAGGTGGCTGACCCGGCACTGGTCCGGCGCCTCATCCTCCGCCTCGGGGGCGACGCCAGGGTGGTCGCCCCACCCCAGCTCGCGGACGCCGTCGCCGATGAGGCGCGCAGCGCATTGGCTGCGTATGCGGCAATCGGATAACGAGTCGAATTCCAGACGTATGATGTCTGGACTGTTCACGCGCCGCACGTATGCTGGTCACCTGCAGCGCCCATGCTGCAGCGAACGGCCCCATGCAAGCGGGTCCTGACGTCCGAGGAGACGACACATGCCCAACCTGGGTGCCCCCGAGCTCATCGTCATCGCCGTGATCATCATCGCCCTCTTCGGCTGGAAGCGGCTGCCCGACATGGCACGCAGCCTCGGCCGGTCCGCCCGGGTCTTCAAGTCCGAGGTCGACGAGATGAAGAAGGACGGCAAGACCCCGTCCGACGCGGCCCAGAGCACGGTCAAGGGCGACGTCGTCGACGACGAGGCCGGCCGCCGCGTGGCAGAGGCAGAGGCGGAGGCCAAGGCTGCGGAGGCCCGGGCCCGCGAGGCAGAGGCGCGCGCCGCCCAGGCCCGCGCCGACGCCGACCGCGACCGCTTCCGGAGCGACCCCTCGCTCTGACCCCGAGCCGAGGATCCTGAGACCGCGTCCAGACCGAACGAACCCCGAAGCCGCTGATGCCATCGCTGTTGCGCAAACGCAATCCCGAGGGCCGGATGTCCCTCGCCGACCACCTCCGCGAGCTGCGCAACCGCGTCATGGCCGCCGGTGCGGCCATCCTCGCCGGCGCCGTCATCGGGTGGATCTACTACGACCGGATCATGAACTCCCTGATCCAGCCGCTCAAGGACGTCGCGGCCGAGCGGGGCGACGCGGGTCTGGTCAACATCAACTTCGGCACGATGACCGACGCGTTTGCGATCAAGCTGACGGTCTCGCTCTTCGTGGGGCTGATCCTCGCCTCGCCCGTGTGGCTGATGCAGATCTGGGGCTTCGTCGTGCCAGGCCTGACGAAGAAGGAGAAGCGGGTCACCCGTCTCTTCGTCGTCGCCGCGGTGCCCCTCTTCGTCGCCGGTTGCGCCGTCGCGTTCCTCATGGTGCCGAAGGCCGTCGCGGTCCTGCTCGACTTCACGCCGGTCGGCGCCTTCAACATCCAGGACGCGTCGCTCTACCTGTCCTTCGTCCTCAAGTTCATCATCGCCTTCGGGTGCGCCTTCCTGCTGCCGGTCTTCCTGATCTGCTTCAACATCATCGGGCTGCTCTCGGGCCGGGCCATGCTCAAGGCCTGGCGGCCGGCGATCATGGTGATCTTCGTCTTCGCGGCCGTCATGACCCCGACCCCGGACGCGTTCACCATGCTCTTCATGGCCTCTCCGATGATCCTGCTCTACTTCGGCTCCGTCGGCGTCGCCTTCCTCCTTGACCGGAGGAAGAAGGAGAACCTGCCGGACTGGCTGGACGTCCCCGACGACCAAGCATCCGCGCTGTAGCGTTCGGCTGTGCCTCAACGCGTCGCCCTGATCGTCAACCCCACAGCCGGCAAGGGCGCCGGTCAGGCCCTGGGCGACGAGACGCGAGGGCGTCTTCGCGCCGCCGGTGTCGACGTGGTCGAGGCGTCCGGCCGGTCGTGGACGGAGTCGCGCGAGCGCGCCGAGGCAGCTCTCCAGGCCGGCGTCGACGCGCTGGTCGTGGTCGGCGGTGACGGCCTCGTCCATCTGGGGGTCAACCTCGTCGCCGGCTCCACGACCCCCATCGGAGTGGTCGCGGCCGGCACCGGCAACGACTTCGCTCGCAACCTCGGACTCCCGGTCCGGGACGCCGCCGGGGCCGTCGACGTCGTCACCGGTGGAGCGGTGCGGACGATCGACGCTGGTCGCGCCACCGGGCCCAACGGCGATACGAAGTGGTTCGCCGGAGTGCTGGGGGCCGGTTTCGACGCGGTGGTCACCGCCCGCGCCGCCCGCATGCGGTGGCCGCGCGGCCAGATGCGCTACAACCTGGCGGTGCTCCGCGAGCTGCCGTTCTTCAAGCCGATTCCCTATGTGGTCGAGCTCGACGGGCGGCGGATCGACACCAGGGCCATGCTGGTCGCCGTCGCCAACACGCCCTCGTTCGGCGGAGGGATGCTCGTCTGCCCGGAGGCCGACCCGACCGACGGCCTCCTGGACGTGCTGATCGTCCGGGCGATCTCGGTCCCCGCGTTCCTGCGGGTGTTTCCCTCGGTCTACCGGGGGGCACATGTCTCCCACGAGGCAGTGGAGATCCATCGGGCGGCCCGGGTCCGCCTCACCGCAGACTCGATCCGTTCCCAGGCCGACGGCGAGCCGTTCACGGAGCTGCCGCTCGAGATCGAGGTCGTCCCACGGGCCCTGGGCGTGCTGACTCGAGCCACTGCAGGGAGGATGGACAGCGATGAGTTCCACACAGGCCTCCAGTGAGGCGCCGGGTCGGAGTGGTCCGGCCCTGCGCGAGTTCACCGCCGAGCTCGACTTCCCCCTGGACGACTTCCAGGTGGAGGCGTGTCGCGCCGTTGAAGATGGTCGGGGAGTTCTCGTCGCTGCGCCGACGGGTGCCGGCAAGACGGTGGTCGGGGAGTTCGCGGTCCACCTCGCCCTCCGCACGGGCCGCAAGGCGTTCTACACCACGCCCATCAAGGCCCTCTCCAACCAGAAGTACGCCGACCTCGTCCGCCGACACGGCGTCGAGAAGGTCGGGCTCCTCACCGGCGACGCCTCGATCAACGGCGAGGCCCCGGTCGTCGTCATGACGACCGAGGTGCTGCGCAACATGATGTATGCAGGGTCGAGCACCCTGGAGGGTCTCGGCTGGGTGGTCATGGACGAGGTCCACTACCTCGCCGACCGGTTCCGCGGCGCGGTGTGGGAGGAGGTCATCATCCACCTGCCGCCCGATGTCAGCGTGGTCTCGCTCTCCGCGACGGTGTCCAACGCCGAGGAGTTCGGCGCCTGGCTCGACGAGGTGCGTGGAGACACCGCGGTGATCGTCTCGGAGCACCGGCCGGTCCCGCTCTGGCAGCACATGATGGTCGGCCAGTCGCTCTTCGACCTCTTCGTCGAGGAGACGGTGGGGCGGCGAGAGCGGCCGGGGCGACCGGACCAGCCGGCCCGCACCGAGGTCAGCGTGAACCCCGACCTCGTCCACGCGATCCGTGGCACGGATGGTCGGGGGGCCTGGGACAGCCACTGGTCGGGCAACGGCCGCGGCCGGTCCCGCGCCGGCCGCAACGGCCGTGGCGGGGGCCGGGACGACTGGGGCGGGCGCGGTCGCCGCGGCAGCGACCCACGCGGGCCGGGCACTGCCGACCCGAGCCGTGGGTTCTCCAGGGGCGGGCGACCCGGGGGAGGGGCCACGCGGGCCGAGGTGATCGAGCGCCTCGACCGTGAGGGCCTCCTGCCCGCGATCACCTTCATCTTCAGCCGGGCCGGCTGCGAGGCTGCCGTCGGGCAGCTCCTCGCGAGCGGGATGCGGCTCGTCACCGACGCCGAGGGCGCGGCCAACCGCCGCCTCGTCGAGGAGCGGGTCCAGGGCATCGCCGAGGAGGACCTCGCGGTGCTCGGCTACTGGGACTTCGTCGACGGGATCACGAGAGGCTTCGCCGCCCACCACGCCGGGATGCTGCCGACGTTCCGCGAGATCGTCGAGGAGCTGTTCACCCAGGGCCGGGTCCGGGCCGTCTTCGCAACGGAGACGCTGGCCCTCGGCATCAACATGCCGGCCCGCACCGTGGTGCTGGAGAAGCTCGTCAAGTTCAACGGCGAGAGCCACGTCGACATCACCCCGGCCGAGTACACCCAGCTCACCGGCCGCGCCGGCCGCCGGGGGATCGACGTCGAGGGCCACGCCGTCGTCCTGTGGAACCGCGGCCTCGACCCCGATAGCGTTGCCGGCCTCGCGTCGACGCGGACCTACCCGTTGCGATCGAGCTTCCGGCCGACCTACAACATGGCGGTCAACCTGGTCCGGCAGTTCGGCCGGGACAGCGCTCGCGAGATCCTCGAGACGTCCTTTGCGCAGTTCCAGGCCGACCGTGCCGTCGTCGGCTTCGTCCGGACGGTCCGCCGCAACGAGGAAGCCCTCGCCGGCTACGCCGAGTCGATGACGTGCCACCTCGGCGACTTCTCCGAGTATGCCGCGATGCGCAACGAGATCCGGACCATCGAGAAGGAGGGTGCCAAGGCCCGGTCCGCGTCACAGCGCGCCGCGGCGGCCGTCTCGCTCGAGAACCTGAAGATCGGCGACATCATCCGGATCCCGACGGGGCGTCACAGCGGTCTGGCCGTCGTCGTCCTGCCCAACCGTGGGGGTGGCCGGGGCGACGCGCCGTCACCCGCGGTCGTCACCGAGGACCACCACCTGCGCCGGCTCACGCTGCACGACGTGCCTGCTCCGGTGGAGCCGCTCGGCACCATGCGGGTGCCGAAGCACTTCAACGCCAAGAGCCCGAAGGCCCGCCGCGACCTCGCAGCCACGCTGCGTGCGACGATGCCGCACGACCCGCCTCGGCGGCGTGCCGTCGTGGCGGAGGATGCCGGGGACGCGCGGATCGACGAGCTGCGCCGCCGGCTGCGGAAGCATCCCTGCCACCAGTGCTCGGAGCGCGAGGACCATGCGCGCTGGGCCGAACGCTGGTGGCGGCTGCGCCGCGAGACCGATGGCCTGCAGCACAAGATCGAGGGCCGCACCAACTCCGTCGCCAAGACCTTCGACCGGATCTGCGAGCTGCTCGTCGCGATGGGCTACCTGGCCGAGGGCGGCGAGCGGGTCACCGAGCACGGGGAGCGGTTGCGCCAGCTCTACACCGAGAAGGACCTCCTCGCTGCCGAGTGCCTGCGCGAGGGAATCTGGCGCCAGCTGGACCCGCCGTCCCTCGCGGCTGTGGTGTCGATGCTGATCCACGAGCCGAGGCGCGAGGATGCCGGCCTCGCACCACGCTGGCCGACCGAGGACGTCCGCGAGGCACACGACCGGATGCTCACCATCTGGTCCGACCTCGAGGACGCCGAGGGCGCGCTCACCCTGCCGACGACGGGGGCACCCGACCCGGGAATCGCCTGGGCCGTGCACCGCTGGGCGAGTGGCCGCCCGCTCGAGGAGGTCCTGCGCGGCACCGAGCTGGCGGCCGGCGACTTCGTGCGCCGGTGCAAGCAGGTCATCGATCTGCTCGGTCAGCTCACCGACGCGGGCGACCGCGACCTGCAGCGCGTGGCGCGCAAGGCGAGCGACGCCGTCCTGCGGGGCGTCGTCGCGGCCGACCGGCTGGACTGAGCCCCACCAGAAGGT
>NZ_JAPFQL010000033.1 GCF_028446585.1 Intrasporangium calvum | reverse complement strand
CGACCCGCCCCACGGCCGCGGTGAGCCGCTCGCCGGCCCGGCCGTGGACGAAGGCTCCCCAGCTCGCCGCCTGCTCCGGGCTGGCGCCCCGCGCGAGGAGCCCGGCGACGGCTCCGGCCTTGACGTCGCCGGCTCCCGATGCCGCCATGCCGGGGGCGCCTGACTCGTTGCGCCAGACCGCCCCCTCAGGGGTCACGACGAACGAGGTGGCGGCCCCGCCCAGCACGACCGCCCGGCTGTCGGCCGCGAGCCGCGCCGCCATGTCGCGCAGGTCGTCGTCCCCGGGGTCGTCGTGCACCTCGCCGAGGGTCTCGGCGAGCTCGCGGGCATTGGGCGTCAACACCACCCGTCCCTCGAGGTGGCGCACTCCGTCCCGGTGCGCGGTCAGGTAGGCCATGCCGAGGGCATCGACGAGGACGGTGGTGTCGAGGTGCGGCACGACCCGTTCGAGCAAGGCCGTGGCAGCGCCCGGCCGCATGATGCCGGGACCGAGCAGCACGGCGTCCGCAGCGCCGGCCAGCTCGAGGATCCGCGGCGCCGCCTCCGGGCTGATGTCGCCGTCGCCCTCCTCGGGGAGGCCCTCGACGTAGGCCTCCGGCACAGCCGTCGACAGCAGCGGGGCCGTGCTGCGGACCGTGGCCATCTGGAGCTTGCCCGCCCCGACCCGGAGAGCGGCCTCCGCCGCGAGGAGCACCGCGCCGGGCGTCTGCACGCCCCCGCCGACGATCAGGATGTGGCCCTTGTCGTACTTGTCGCCCCCCGGGTCGGGCAGCGGCCAGTCGCGCAGCAGGCCGGGGGTGATGGTGCGGTCCGCGGCGGGGCTCTCAGGCATCGACGCCGTCCCGCTCCGAGGTGTGCGGCGGCTCGTGCGTCCTGGACACGGCCCTGGCCTCCAGGTGGTCGGTGCCGGCGAAGGCGGCGAGCTCCAGGGTGCCGTCCCGGTCGCGGTAGACCGTCATGGAGCAGTTCGCGAGCGGGACCTCGCGGTCGATCTCGAGCAGCTTCGCCTCGTCGAGGCCCTCGATGACGAGACGGAAGCTCATGATGACCGCCTGGTGGGTGAAGATCCAGACGCGCTTGCCCGCGTAGTCCTGCCGGATGTCCGACAGCACGCTGCGGATCCGCAGGGCCACGTCGGTCCAGCTCTCCCCACCCGGCGGGCGGTAGTAGAGCTTGCCCATCTGGGTGCGCCGCTGCGCCTCCTCGGGAAAGGCCTCGCGGATACCGAGCCCAGTCATCCCGTCGAACGCACCGAGGTCGCGCTCGCGCAGGCGCTCGTCACGCAGCACGTTCAGACCGTCGATCTTGGCGAGGGCGATCTCGGCCGTGGTGGCAGCCCGGGCATACGGCGAGGTCAGCACGACGTCCGGCTGCGCGCCCGACCGCAGGCCGGCCAGGTGGGCGCCCAGGGCCTCGGCCTGCTCCCGGCCGACGTCCGACAGGGGCGTGTCCGCGTCGCGCGTCGTCAGCTCGAGCCGGCTGAGGCCCTCCCTCCGGGCTGCCTCGTCAGCCAGGTTCCCGACGCTCTGGGCGTGGCGGACGAGGACGAGCTCGGCCGGCGCCGTGCCCCTCCCTGCGGCGATCGACTCGGTCGCGTTCACGTGGCCTCCCGTGACTCGGTGCGGCGGACCGGGCTCGTCTCCCGGACGCTCTCTACTCTCCTCTTCCCTGTGTCCTACCCGCGGCAGCGGCCCCCTACGCTGACGGCGTGACGTTCCTGCGGGCCCTGGTGATGCTGCTGCGCCTCGGCGGGTTCCGACGCCTGGTCGTGGCACGGGTGACCTCACAGGGCAGCGACGGCGTGTTCCAGGTCGCGTTGGCCAGTCACGTCCTGTTCAACCCGGAGCAGAACGCCGACCCGGCGGCCATCGCGTCCGCCTTCGCCGTGGTGCTCCTGCCCTACAGCTTCCTCGGTCCGTTCGTCGGGACGCTGCTCGACCGCTGGCCCCGGCGCCACGTGCTCGTCGTCGGTCAGCTGGTCCGTGCCGCGGTCATGGCCGCTGTCGCCGTGCTCGTGGTGCTCGGCGCGGCGGGAGCAGGCTTCTTCCTCGTCGTGCTGCTCGTCTTCTCGGTCAACCGCTTCGTCCTGGCCGGCTTCTCGGCCGGGCTCCCCCACGTCATCTCCCGTGAGCACCTCGTCAGCGGGAATGCCGTGGCCCCCACGTGCGGCTCGGTGGCGTACTTCCTCGGTGGGTTCGTCGGCGGCATCACCGGTGCCGTGAGCACCGACGCCGTGGTCGTCGCCGTGGCCGCCGTCGGCGTCCTCGGTGCCGCTTGGGCCGCGGCTCGGCTGCCCTTCCTCGGTCCGGACCGCACCGGCCGGGAGCTGCGGGCCGCGGAAGTGCTCGGCGAGGTCGGCCGCGGGCTCGTCGAGGCGGCCCGAGAGCTGCCCCAGCGGGCCCGCCTGCTCCTCGCCCTCGTCTTCGTCTCCCGGCTGCCCTTCGGTTTCGTGCTCCTTCAGACGCTGCTCCTCTTTCGGGGCCCGTTCGCCGACCCTGACCAGGGGGCGGGCAACGTCCTCGGCTTCGGCCTGGCTGCTGCGGCCGCCGCGGCGGGCTTCGGCCTTGCGGCGTTCATCACGCCGTGGCTGGCCCCCCGCTGGCAGCCGGTGCCGTTCGCGGCCCGGACGCTCGCGGTCTCGGCGGCGGCGACCCTTGCCCTCGCACCGTGGCTGGACCCGTGGACGATCTCGGCCGTGAACTTCGTCGTCGGCTTTGCCGCACAGGCCGTCAAGATCAGCATCGACAGCCTGTTGCAGGCCCACGTCCCGGACCTGCTGCTGGGTCGCACGTTCGCCCTGCACGACATGATGTACAACTCCGGCCTGGTCGCCGCGGCTGCCCTGGCGGCGTGGACCCTGCCGCGAAGCGGTGCCGTGACCTGGCCGGTGATCGGGGTCGCAGTGCTCTTCGCTGCCCTGGCGGCCGGGCTCCCGGCGGCGTGGCGGCGCGCCGCGCGAGCCGATCATCGCCCACTAGGCTGACCGCGTGCTGCCCCAGGTCACGGCGACTCGCTACGTCACCCCCCTCAAGGAGGGCGGCTCGCTGCCCGGCATCGTCGAGGCGAGCGACGAGGGCACCTACGTCATGAAGTTCCGCGGCGCGGGCCAGGGCCTCAAGGTTCTCGTCGCCGAGGTGGTCGTCGCCGGCCTGGCCCGGGCGATCGGCGTGCCGGTTCCCGACCTCGCCGTGATCGCCCTCGATGCGCGGATCGCGAAGTACGAGGCGGACGAGGAGGTGCAGGACCTGCTCTCCGCGTCGGTGGGCACGAACCTCGGAGTCGACTTCCTGCCCGGCTCACTCGGTTACGACGGCTCCCAGCCGCCCTCCGCCGACCTCGCGGAGCGCATCATCTGGCTTGATGCCCTGACTGCCAATGTGGACCGGACCTGGTCCAACCCGAACCTCCTCGTCTGGCACGGGCAGACCTACGCCATCGACCATGGAGCAGCGCTGTACTTCCACCACTCGTGGCCGAGTCGGGCGCCGTCGGCCGCGCGGTTCGCGGCGCAACCGTTCGATGCCGGCCGGCACGTGCTTCGCGACGTGGCGGGCGACCTCGTGCCTCGCCACGACGAGCTTCGCCGGTTGCTCACGGCCGAGGTCCTCGACGCCGCCCTCGCCGACGTGCCCGACGAGTGGCTTGAGCGGACGGACGACCTGCCAGATGTTGCCGCGGTCCGCGCGGCCTACCGGACGCTGCTCACTGCGCGCCTCGACAGCACCGCGTGGGTTCCCGGACGGGCGGCGGCATGAAGGCCTACCAGTACGTCGTGCTGCGCCTCGTCCCGCGCGTGGACCGCGAGGAGTTCCTCAACGTCGGCGTCGTGCTCTACTGCCAGGACGCCGACTTCCTCGACGCGGCTTGGGAGCTGGACGACGCGAGGGTGGGCTCGTTCGCTCCGATGTGCGACGTGGAGGGGGTCCGACGGATGCTGGAGCGGGTGCGCTCCGTGTGTCGCGGAGAGACCGGCCGCGGCCTGCCGACCCTCGACAAGCCCGGCCAGCGGTTCGGCTGGATCATCGCTCCGCGGTCGACCGTCGTCCAGCCCGGACCGGTCCACGGCGGCCTCACCGACGACCCGGCCGGCCGACTGGCCCACCTGCTCGAGCGCCTCGTGCGGGTGCAGCGCGACTGAGGCTCGGTCCGCCGGCCCACGGTGATCCGTGGGGGGCCGTCAGCGGTGCCGGTCCCGCAGCGCCCACATGGCCACGGCCGACGCTGCCGCGACGTTGAGCGAGTCCACGCCCCCCGCCATGGGAATCCGCACGACGAGGTCAGCGGCGGCGACCGTCCTCGCGCCGAGCCCGTCGCCCTCCGTGCCGAGCACGACCGCGACCTTCTCCGGCGGGTCCGCCTCGAGTGCGTCGAGAGGGACCGACTCGTCGGAGAGCGCCAGGGCGGCGACCGTGAAGCCGGCGGCCTGCAGCTGGGCGATGCCGCCGGGCCAGGGATCCATCCGCGTCCAGGGCACCTGGAAGACCGTCCCCATCGACACGCGGATCGAACGACGGTAGAGAGGATCCGCGCACCGCGGCGTCACGAGCACGGCATCCACTCCCAGGGCAGCGGCGGACCGGAAGATGGCGCCGACGTTGGTGTGGTCGACGATGTCCTCGAGGACCATGATGCGCCGCGCGTCGGCGACCAGCGACGCCACGTCCGAGAGGACCGGACGCTGCATGGACGCGAGCGCTCCGCGGTGCAGGTGGAAGCCGGTGAGCCGCTCGATGACCTGGTGGTCGCCGACGAAGACGGGCACCCCGTTGGCCTCGGCGTCCGCGACGACGTCCGCGAGGTCGGTGAGCCACCGCTCGGCCATCAGGAACGAGCGCGGGCGGTGGCCGGCGGCGAGGGCGCGCCGGATCACCTTCTCGCTCTCGGCGATGTAGAGCCCGCGTTCTGGCTCCGCGCGGCGTCGCAGCGCGACGTCGGTCAGGGCGACGAAGTCCTCGAGCCGCGGGTCGGAGTGGTCGGTGATGACAATCGGCACCGGGCAAGGGTAGAGCGATCAGACCACCAGGGCGCGCACGATCACACCGACGCCGGCGAGCACGCAGAACGTCAGCACCGCGGAGCGCAGGCGGTGGGCAGGCAGGAGACGCCGCACCGGTTGCGATGCGAGGTAGCCGAGAAGCGCGAACGGGACCCAGAGCAGCCCGACCTCCACGGCCAGGGACCGCCCCTGGCCGCCCAGCACCAGCCCGATCAGGCCCATCGCCGAGCCGACGAGGAAGAACCACGACAGGGTCGACCTGACCCGCACCGGAGTCTCGTGCTGCAGGGCCACGGCCAGGAAGGGGCCACCGATCGATGCCGCCGTGCCGGAGATCCCGGCCAGGCCGCCGGCGACCAGGGCGTTGGTGGAGGTGGCTGCCACGTGGATCCGGCTCACCGACACCCATACCGTCAGGAGCAGCAGGATGCCGACGAGAGTGGCGATCAGATCCGGGGAGAACGCGGCGACGAGCCACACCCCGACCGGAGTGAGCAACGCCCGGCCCACGAGCGCCCACGAGAGCGGCCGCCACAACACCTCACGGGGACCGTGCACCAGCTGGATGACGGGCAGCGCGAGGCTGGTGACGAGGATGGCGACGGGCATGACCTCCGGGGCCCAGACGACGACGAAGGGCGCGGCGACGACGGCGGTCCCGAAGCCGATCGACCCCTGGACCATCGCGCCGAGGGCAACGGCCAGCCCGAGGACGAGGTGGGTCGTGGTCACGGGAACCAGATCAGCTTGACGATGGCGATGACGCCGATGATCACGATCAGGGCGCGGAGCACACCGGGCGGGATGCGACGGCCGATCCGGGCGCCGAGCACGCCGCCGACGAAGCTGCCGGCCGCGATCAGCAGGACCACCAGCCAGTCGATGTGCTCCCGGGCGAAGACGACGAACAGGATCGCCGCGACGAAGTTGACGATGAGGGCGAGCACGTTCTTGTAGCCGTTGAGGCGCTGGAGCGACTCGGCGCTCAGGGCGCTGAAGAGGCCCATCAGGAGCACTCCCTGCGCAGCCCCGAAGTAGCCGCCGTACATGCCGGCCACGAGGACGCCGACCCCCATCGCCGGGCCGTGCCAGGCCGGCTGCACGTGCCGGTCCCGCGCGGCCCAGGCCTGGATCCGCGGGCCGAGCACGACGAGGATCAGGGCGAGCCCGATCAGCGCCGGCACGATGGCCCGGAAGGCACTCGGGGGCAGCACGAGGAGCAGCGCGGCACCGATCACCGACCCGACGAACGACAGCGGGATGAGCCGCCGCAGCGTGGGTGCCTGACCGGTCAGCTCGTGCCGGTAGCCCCACGCCCCGGTGACTCCCCCGGCCACGAGGCCCACGGTGTTGGACACGTTGGCCGCCAACGGGCTGACGCCGAAGAAGAGCAGGGTGGGAAAGGTGATGAGCGTGCCGGAGCCGACGATGGTGTTGATCATTCCGGCACCGGTGCCGGCCAGGGCGATGGCGACGGCTGACCAGAATGACATCCGGCCACCCTAGGGCAGGGTGGCCGGGTGTCGTGCGGTGCGTTCAGCGGGTGGTCGTGGTGTCTCCCGGGCCGCCGTCGCCGAGCGGCTCGCCCTGGTCGGCGACGGGTGCGTCCTCCTCCGTCGCCAACGGGTTCACGGGCGTCGACGGCGCCATCCCGGCCGGCGGGGTGGTCGGCGCCATCGGTGCGGCCGGCGGCACCTGGTCGGCAGGCGGCTGGATCGGCGGCTGCTGGCGCCCGACCGGAGCTGCGTGCTCGGTCGACTCCGCACTGGCCTGGGCCGCCTGCCCCCGGGCCTCGGCGAGCGCCTTGGCCGGGTCCTCGAGCACGGTCTCGGCGAAGGCGTCGTCGTCGGGCGTGCCCGGCTCGAACCAGTCCTCCTCGCCGAGGTCGGGCCGCTGGCCGTCCGCGCCACCGAGGGCGCTGCCGATCCCGCGCAGGGCATCGGTCAGCTCCGACGGGACGATCCACATCTTGTTGGAGTCGCCGCGGGCGATCTGCGGCAGAACCTGGAGGTACTGGTAGGCGAGCAGCTTCTGGGTCGGCTTGCCGCGGTGGATGGCCGAGAAGACCTGCTGGATGGCCCTGGCCTGGCCCTGCGCCTCGAGGATCCGGGCCTGAGCCGAGCCCTCGGCTCGCAGGATCTGGCTCTGCTTCTCACCCTCGGCGGTGAGGATCGCGGACTGCTTCACACCCTCGGCCGTCAGGATGGCCGCGCGACGGTTGCGCTCGGCGCGCATCTGCTGCTCCATGGAGTCCTGCACGGAGTGTGGCGGGTCGATCGCCTTGAGCTCCACGCGGTTGACGCGAATGCCCCACTTGCCGGTCGCCTCGTCGAGGACGCCACGCAGCTGGCCGTTGATCTGGTCGCGGCTGGTCAGGGTCTGCTCGAGGTCGAGCGAGCCGATGACGTTGCGCAGCGTGGTCACGGTGAGCTGCTCGATACCCTGGATGAAGTTGGCGATCTCGTAGACGGCCGCCTTGGCATCGATGACCGAGTAGTAGATGACGGTGTCGATGCTGACGACGAGGTTGTCGGAGGTGATCACCGGCTGCGGCGGGAACGTGACGACCTGCTCGCGCAGGTCGATGTTGGCGCGCACCTTGTCCACGAAGGGCACGAGGAAGTGGATCCCGGCCGTCAGTGTCTTGTTGTAGCTCCCGAGGCGCTCGACGATCTGCGCCGTCTGCTGGGGAACGATCCGCACCGTGCGCAGCACGATGACGAGTGCCACCGCGATGATCAACGCCGCGATGATGAGTACCGGCTCCACGACCTGCTCCCTGTCTCTGTGGTGAGTGTCTGCTCTGGGTTTCGAACTCTGTGGGTCGACTCAGCTGCCGAGGATGCGGGCTCGGCTGACGACGACCGTGGCGCCCTCGATGGCGTCGACGACGACCTCCTCGCCCGGCTCGATGCTGTCGCCGGTCGTGCGGGCGCTCCACGTCTCACCGGCCAGCTTGACCCGCCCGTTGGACGTGGTCACCCGGTCGAGGACGTAGGCCGACCGACCGAGGTTGGCCTCGGCGCCCATCGCCTGTCGCTGCTCGACGGTGAACCGCCGCTTCAGCCACGGCCGGACCGTGACGAGCAGGGCCACTGCGACCAGGGCGGCGACGAGCGCCTGCACGATGGGCGGGGCACCGAAGGCGGCGGCCGCGGACCCGCCGAGGGCCCCGCCGGCGAGCATCAGGAAGGTGAAGTCGACGGTGGCGGTCTCCACAGCCACGAGCACGAGCGCGGCACCGAGCCACACGATCCAGGCGTATCCCTCGAACACGTTGCACCGACCTTCTCCGGCCTCAGGCGGCCTTGCCCGGTCGCCCCCGCGGGGCGACGCCCCATACGTCACAGCTGTGACGTCTTCGATTCTGCCTCAGTTCCCTCGACCCTGCCGGTGCCGACCTAACGGATCGGTCACGACCTGGCCCGCGCCGACCAACGGTCCCCGTGCTGCTCGAGGACGAGCGGTAGCCCGAAGGTGCGCGAGAGGTTCTCCTCGGTCAGGGTGATCGGGATCGGGCCGGCCGCGACCACGCGACCGTCTCTCATCAGCAGGACGTCGGTGAACGACGGCGGGATCTCCTCGACGTGGTGGGTGACGACCACGAGAGCAGGTGCCTCCGTGTCGGCGGCGAGCTCGCCGAGGCGGCGGACGAGGTCCTCCCGCCCCCCGAGGTCGAGACCCGCGGCAGGCTCGTCGAGGAGCATCAGCTCCGGGTCGGTCATGAGGGCGCGAGCGATCTGGACCCGCTTGCGCTCGCCCTCGCTCAGGGTGCGGTAGTGCCGGTCGGCGAGGTGCTCGACCCCGAGCGTCTTGAGCAGCTCCATGGCCCGGACGTAGTCGAGGTGGTCGTAGTGCTCACGCCAGCGGCCCACGATGCCGTAGGAGGCGGTCACCACGACGTTGCCGACGAGCTCGTCGCCGGGGATGCGGTCGGCCATGGACGAGCTCGACAGGCCGATCCGAGGTCGCAGGTCGAAGACGTCGACCGCGCCGAGGACCTCGCCGAGCACGCCGGCCACGCCGCTCGTCGGGTGCATCCGGGCCGCCGCCACCTGCAGCAGGGTCGTCTTGCCGGCACCGTTGGGGCCGAGCACGACCCAGCGCTCCCCCTCCTCGACCTCCCACGTCACGTCGTCGAGGAGCGTGTTGGTGCCCCTCCTGACGGAGACGCCGGCAAAGGCGAGGACATCGCTCATGGCCCCGACCCTATGCCACCGCGCCGAGCCCCCGGCACCGGCTCGCCCGTCGAGCGGCCCGGGCGTGGCACCTACGATGGCGCCTGATGTCCGAGCTCCCCGTGTCCGTGCGCCTGGCCCTGTGGGTCACCGCAGCGTGGAACGACGAGGTCGCCCTCCGTGACGCGCTCGCCCGTTCCGTCCCAGACCTCGACCACGTCGCGGGCGACGTGGGGCGCCTCGAGCTCTGGCGCGACCTCGGCGAGCGCGCGCTCTTCGTCGCCCTCCCCCGCCCGGGAGACGTGAGCCGTATGCCGCTGACCTCGCTCCCAGCCGCAGCCCTTGCCGCCGAGGCCGGCGAGTGTGTCTTCGTGCCGTCGGTCGGCGGCCTCCTCATCCCGACGCTGGCGCGCTTCGGCCCCGAGGGCGACACCGGGTGGCGGGTCGACTGGTCCGCGCACGACGCGCAGCCCGTGCCTCGGCACCGGCTCGAGATGGTCGACCTGCGCGAGGTCGAGCGCACCCTGCTCGGTCGGCTCGCGGAGCTGACGCGAGCCTTCGAGCAGGTCGGCGGGACGCCATGGAGCGAGGAGAGCCGCGCCGAGGCGGAGTCGGCGCTGGACCGTCGCACCTGGGGACTTCCCGAATCGATCCCGGCCAAGGCGCTGCGGGTCATGTCGCTCGCGGCGACGGCCGGTGTGATCGCGGGTCAGGCCGGCCGGCTCACCGGGCTCGGGTCCGACGGCCTCGACGCCGCGACGAGCGGGCAACGCGAGTCCCTGGTGCGGTTGCTCTCGGCTCACGCGGATGACGCGCTCGCAGACGCCACCAACGTCGCGGTGATGAGCATCGCGGGCTGGCGCCCGGCATAGTTGGCCCATGCGCGAACTCCCCGAGCTGCAGATCCTCGACGAGTCCAGCTTCGAGCGCGTTCTCTGCGTCGCGGCGCATCCGGACGACCTCGAGTACGGCACGGCCGCCGCCGTCGACAAGTGGGTCAAGGCCGGCAAGACCGTGACCTATCTGCTCGTGACGCGGGGTGAGGCCGGCATCGACACCATGGCGCCCGGCGAGGCCGGTCCGGTGCGGGAGCAGGAGGAGCGAAACGGCGCCGAGGAGGTCGGCGTCTCGGTCGTCGAGTTCCTCGACGACTTCCGCGACGGCGTCGTGGAGTACGGCCTGCCCCTGCGCCGCGCCATCGCGCGGGAGATCAGGCTTCGCCGGCCGGACCTCATCGTCACCGCGACGTTCGCGCCGTACTTCGCCGGCGGCTTCGTCAACCAGGCCGATCACCGGGCCGTCGGGCTGGCCACCCTCGACGCCAGGGCGGACGCCGGCAACCGGTGGATCTTCCCCGGCCTCGTGGACGAAGGGCTGGAGCCCTGGTCGGCGAGGCAGCTGCTCTTCGTCGCGGACCCCGAGCCCACTCACGCCGTTGACGTCTCAGGGCACTTCGAGGAGGCCGTCGCGTCGCTGTCGGCCCATGACCGCTATCTCGCGGCCCTCGGCCCGGACTACCCGTCGCCGCGCGACCTGCTCCAGCAGATCCTCGGTGGCGCCGGCGAGACCCTCGGTCTCGACCACGTCCTCACCGGTCGGCTCACCGGCTGACGGGCGGCGGCTCACGGCACCGGCGCCGCGCGGGGCCGTCGCCGCCGGCGCCAGCGACGCATCACGAGCAACAGCTTGATGAGGGCACCGGCGAGCAGGACCAGGCCGACGATCACGAGCAGCGGGGCAAAGAGAGCGGCGAGGCTGAGGCCGACCGAGGCAGTGTCCTCGGCCGTCGAGACCACCGGCGTGCCGAGACCCAGGGTCCCGGCGTCGACGGCTGGGCGCGCCGTCGCCTTGCCGGCATGGACCAGTCCCGAGACGACGACCCCGAGGGCGACCCCGAGCCAGGGATTGTCGGCCATCCAGGACGACTGGTCGGCCTCCTGCGCCGCCGAGGTCGCGGCAAACATGAGACCGCCCATGCTCGGGCGGATCAGCGTCTGGACCGTGTCGTTGATGGTGTCGACCACCGCGATCTTGTCGAGGACCACCTCCGTGAGCAGCAGCACCGACCCGATGCCGATGGCCCAGCCGCTCTCGATCCAGGCCAGGCCGGCCGGCAGCGTCACGAGGTCGGTGAACCGCGCGACGAGCGCGAC
Organism: Intrasporangium calvum; assembly: GCF_028446585.1. Lineage (GTDB taxonomy): Bacteria > Actinomycetota > Actinomycetes > Actinomycetales > Dermatophilaceae > Intrasporangium > Intrasporangium calvum_A. The sequence goes on along the minus strand of NZ_JAPFQL010000033.1, from coordinate 42,784 downwards.
GAGCAGGAAGGGCACGTAGGCGTTGAGGCCCGCCGCGGCCGACAGCCCCATCCCCGTGAGCACCTCGATCATGGGTGACCTCGCTCAGCCGAGGACCGAGCGATAGACCTCGAGCGTGCGGTCGCCGATGGAGGCCCAGGAGAAGGACTCGACGGCCCGCCGACGGCCCGCGGCGCCGTAGGAGCGAGCACGCTCCGGGTCCGACACGGCGTCCGTCAGGGCCGCGGCCAGGTCGGCGACGAAGCGGTCCGGGTCGACGGGCGTGCCGGTGCCGTCCTGGACCTGGTCGATCGGGACGAGCCAGCCGGTCTCCCCGTCGACGACGACCTCGGGAATGCCTCCCGTGGCGGTGGCGACGACCGGCAGCTCGCAGGCCATCGCCTCGAGGTTGACGATCCCGAGCGGCTCATAGACCGACGGGCAGGCGAAGACCGTGCCGTGCGAGAGGAGCGCGATCACCTCTGCGCGGGGCAGCATCTCGGCGATCCAGACAACGCCTTGCCGTTGCGCCCGCAGGCCCTCCATGAGGGCCTCGACCTCGGCCAGGATCTCCGGCGTGTCGGGCGCGCCGGCGCAGAGCACGAGCTGGACGTCGGGGGGCAGGCCTGCGCAGGCGCGGAGCAGGTAGGGCAGCCCCTTCTGCCGCGTGATCCGCCCGACGAAGACGACCGAGGGACGGTCCGGGTCGACGCCGTGCCGCTCGACCACCGCCCGGGCCTCCGGCGACCGGTCGGCCTGCCACAGCTGGGCATCGATCCCGTTGTGCACCACGTGGACCCGATCGGGGTCGAGGGACGGATAGCTGCGCAGGATGTCCGCGCGCATCCCTGCACTGACGGCCACGACGCCTGCGGCGGCCTCGTAGGCCGTCCGCTCGGCCCACGACGAGACCTGGTAGCCGCCGCCCAGCTGCTCGGCCTTCCACGGCCGCATCGGCTCGAGGGAGTGCGCCGTCACGACGTGCGGCATCCCGCCGAGGAGGGAGCCGAGGTGCCCGGCGAGGTTGGCATACCAGGTGTGCGAGTGGACGAGGTCGGCCCCGACGGTGTCGCTCGCCATGGCGAGGTCCACGCCGAGCGTCTGGACCGCGGCGTTGGCGTCCGCCAGGCCGGCCAGGTCCGGGTATGCGGTCGTGCCCCGCTCGTCGCGCGGCGCACCGAAGCACCGCACCTGTACGTCGACGTCGCCGCGGGCACGCAGGGCGCGCACCAGCTCGGCGACATGGACGCCGGCGCCTCCGTAGATGGCCGGCGGGTACTCCTTGCTCAGGATGTCGACGCGCACGTGCCGACTGTAGCCCCGAACCCGTTGCTGCCGGCCGATCCTCAGCACGCACATCCCGCGAGACGGACGCGACACGCGTGGGATCTGGACAAGCCTCCCCCCGGCGGCGCCTCGCCGCCTAGGGTGTGGGCATGGCGCGACGAAGCCCGTACTCCAACCGCAAGGTCCTCGCCATCGTCCTGGCTGGGGGCGAGGGCAAGCGGCTCATGCCCCTGACCGCAGACCGTGCCAAACCCGCAGTGCCCTTTGCCGGGATCTATCGCCTCATCGACCTGGCGCTGTCCAACGTCGTCAACTCCGGCTACCTGCAGGTCGTCGTGCTGACGCAGTACAAGTCGCACAGCCTCGACGCGCACGTGACGAAGACCTGGCGCATGTCGACGCTGCTCGGCAACTACGTCACGACGGTGCCGGCCCAGCAGCGGGTCGACAAGAACTGGTACCTCGGCAGCGCGGACGCGATCTACCAGAGCCTCAACCTGATCCACGACGCCAAGCCCGACATCGTCGTCGTCGTCGGCGCCGACCACGTCTACCGCATGGACTTCAGCGCGATGGTCGAGCAGCACATCGAGTCCGGCGCCGGTGTCACGGTCGCCGCGATCCGGCAGCCGATCTCCCTCGCCGACCAGTTCGGGGTCATCGAGGTCGACAGCACGGACCCCGCCAAGATCGCCGCCTTCCGCGAGAAGCCGAAGGACGCGAAGGGCCTGCCCGACAGCCCCACCGAGGTCCTCGCCTCGATGGGCAACTACGTCTTCACCGCGGACGCCCTCATCGACGCCGTGACCCGTGACCGTGACCGTGAGGGCAGCAAGCACGACATGGGCGGCGACATCGTGCCCGACTTCGTGTCGCGCGGCGAGGCCGGCGTCTACGACTTCAAGGACAACGAGATCCCCGGGGCCACCGACCGGGACCGCGGCTACTGGCGCGACGTGGGGACCATCGAGTCCTACTACGACGCGCACATGGACCTCGTGTCGATCCACCCGATCTTCAACCTCTACAACTACGAGTGGCCGATCTACACCCAGCACTCGCCCTATCCCCCAGCGAAGTTCGTCCATGGCAGCGGCGACCGGATCGGCGAGGCGCTCAACTCGGCGGTCTCCCCCGGCGTCGTCGTGTCCGGCGCACACATCTACGCGTCCGTGCTCTCCCCCCTCGTCCACGTCCACTCCTACGCCAGCATCCAGGGCTCGGTCCTGCTCGACGGGGTCCAGGTGCAGCGCCACGCGCAGATCCGGCGGGCGATCATCGACAAGAACGTCGTGATCCCCGAGGGCTGCCAGGTGGGGCTCGACCACGAGCACGACCTGGCCCGCGGCTTCCACGTGACCGAGACCGGGATCACCGTCATCGGCAAGGGCCAGACCGTCGTCCGGTGAGCGGCTCGGACACCAACGCGAGGACGCTCGCGGCCTACGAGCAGGCCGCTGCGCTCTACCGGGAGCAGACTCTCGCGTTGCCGGAGAACGGCTGGCTCCGACAGCTTGCCGACATGGCGCCCGACGGCACGGTCCTCGAGGTCGGAAGCGCATCCGGCCGTGACGCCGACGACCTGGAGCGGCTCGGCCGGCGGGTGCACCGCACCGACGCCACGGCGGCGTTCGTCGAGATGCAGCGGGCCGAGGGGCACGCCGCAGACGTCCTCGACGTCCTGACGGACGACATCGCGGGCCCGTATGCCGCTGTGCTGGCCAACGCGGTCTTCCTGCACTTCCAGCCCGACGAGCTCCGTCACGTCCTGGCCAAGGTGCGCGCGGCGCTCGTGCCCGACGGCCTGCTCGCCTTCAGCGTCAAGGTCGGGGACGGCTCCGAGTGGAGCTCGCACAAGCTTGGCGTGCCGCGCTTCTTCCAGTACTGGCAGCCGGGCCCCTTGGGTGACCTCGTCACTGAGTGCGGCTACGAGCTGGTCCAGGTGGACCTCGACCCCGGTGAGCCGTGGGGCTGGATCCGGGTGCTCGCCCGGCCGGCGAGGCGGGACCTCGGCGCCGAGGCGGTTGCGCTGCTCGAGGAGCTGGTGGCGATCGACTCGGTCAACCCGACGTTGGCCGACGGGGCGGCCGGAGAGGCCGAGATCATCCGCTTCCTCGAGGCTCGCCTCGCCGGCGCAGGGTTCCGCACGCTCGTCGTGGTCCCCGCGGACGAGCCGAGCCGCCCGAGCCTGCTCGCCTGGCACAGCGGCTCACGGCCTGGCCCCTGCCTGCTCCTCAACGGGCACGTGGACACGGTCGGCGTCTTCGGCATGTCGGAGCCCTTCACGCCCCGGATCGACGGTGACCGGCTGCTCGGACGCGGTGCCGCCGACATGAAGGGTGGCGTCGCCGGGATCGTGGTGGCCGCCGAGGAGCTGGCCCGGCGGGACCACGGCTCGGTCGTGCTCGCCCTCGTCGCCGACGAGGAGGATCGGAGCGTGGGCACCGAGACGGTCCTCATGCACCTGGCCCGGACCGGGATGCGGCCGGACCTGGCCCTGGTCGCGGAGCCGAGCCACCTCGACCTGACCGCGAGCCTGCGCGGCTTCGCCGTCGTCGAGGTCGAGTTCGCGGGTCGCGCAGCCCACACCTCCCAGGCCGACCAGGGCGTCGATGCCGTCGCACACCTCGGCCGCTTCCTCGGAGCGGTGGCCGAGTCCCGGGGGCCGATCCGGGCCGCCGGCGGCGAGCTCCTCGTCAGCGTCGTGCGAGGAGGCCGCGCCCCCTTCACGGTGCCCGAGCGCGCGTCGGCCACCGTCGAGCGACGGACCGTGCCCGGCGATGCCGGCGTCCCTCCACTCGCGGAGGTCGAGTCGTTGCTCGCCGACCTGCGGGCCGCCGACCCGGCCGTCAGCGCGACCGCTCGCCTGGTCGTCGCCCGGGACGCCTGGCAGCTGCAGACCTCCGGAGCGGCAAGGACGTTCGCGACGCTGCTCGACGAGGAGCTGGCGGACGTCCCCGGCCGGGCCGGGGGGCCTTTCGACGCCCCCTACTGGATGGAGGCGCCCCTCTTCGAGGCGCACGGCATCCCCGCCCTGGTCTGCGGACCCTCCGGAGGAGGCCTGCACGCCGTCGACGAGTGGGTCGACCTGCGCCAGGTGCGGGCCTTCACCCAGGCCCTCGTCACCGCCTCCCAGCGCTTCCGCGAGAGCGGCGCACGTGCCGACTGACCCGTTGGGCCTCCGCGGCGACGCTCCGCTCCTCGACGCCTGGCTGCGCTTCCACGAGCAGGGCCCGACGCCCTTCACCATCCCCGGCCACAAGCAGCGGCACGACCTCGTCGGGGACGTCGTCGCCGGTGACGTGCCGCTCTACGGCGGTCTCGACACCGTCAAGCTGTCCGGCGGCGTGCTGGCGGCGGCCGAGCAGCGGGCGGCCCGGCTCTGGGGCACCGACGTCTGCCGCTTCTCGGTCGGCGGGTCCACGCACGCCAACCAGGCCGTCGCACTGGCGCTGGGCGCCGAGGGCGACCGCGTCCTCGTCGGCCGCACCCTGCATCGCTCCGTGCTGCTGGGCCTCGTCCTCGCCGGGCTCGAGCCGGTGTGGCTCCAGCCCGACCTCGACGCCACCACCGGACTGCCCATGGGGGTGTCGCCGGCGACCCTTGAAGCGGGCTTCCGCCGCGCCCCCGACGCCGTTGCCGTCCTCGTCGGTGACCCCGCCTACATCGGCACGGTGGGCGACGTGGCCGGCCTGGCCGAGGTGGCGCATCGGCACGGCCGGCCCCTCGTCGTAGACGCCGCCTGGGCCGCGCACTTCGGTTTCCATCCCGCTCTCCCTCAGCACGCCCTCGCCCTCGGGGCCGACGCCTTGGTGACCTCCGCCCACAAGACGCTGCCCGCATGGTCGCAGGCCGCCTACCTGCTTGCCCGGACCGAGCGGATCGACGCGGCTCGGCTCGACGCGGCCGTCGAGGCGACCCACACGACCAGCCCCGCCGGCGCGATCCTCGCGAGCGCGGACGCGGCTCGGGCCCTGCTGGAGCGTGCGGGGACGGAGCTGCTGGGTGCCCTGGTCGACCGCGTGGCGGCGGCGCGCCGCGCCCTCGCCGAGGTGCCCGGCCTCGGCGTCCTGGACGGACCACACGTCGACCCCGCCAAGCTGACGGTCCTGCTCGGCGGCACTGGAGCCGACGGGGTCGCCGTCGAGCGGGACCTCATCGCCGCCGGCCTGCCCGTCGAGATGGCCGACCGCGACACGGTGGTCGCCCTCGTCAGCCTCGCCGACGACGACGAGAGCGTCGGCCGGCTCGTGGCCGCCCTCGCCACCGGCGTCGAGCGCCACCGCGGCGAGCCTCGCCCAGCAGTTCCCGCTGCCGCGTGGAGCGTCGCGCCGGTCATGGAGACGACACCGCGCGCCGCCTTCTTCGCCCCCCACGAGGTGATCCCGACGGACACGGCCATCGGCCGCACCTGCGCCGAGCTCGTCGCGCCGTATCCCCCCGGAGTGCCCGTGCTCGCCCCGGGCGAGCGGGTCACCGCCGCAGCGGTCGACGCGCTCCGTGCAGCCATGGCCCACGGGACGCGCGTCGCCTACGCGGCCGACCCCACCCTCGCCACCCTGCGGGTGCTCCGGTCCGACCACCCCACGGCGGATCGGGCACCCAACCCAGCCCAGCGGCATACGACATCGTCCGTGGAGGAATCATGAGCGAGAGCGCACCGATCAGCGCGACGGATCCCAGGCCCGCCCGCGTCGCCGTCCAGATCCCGCCGCAGCACGCGACCTGGCAGCAGATCCGGTCCCTGGCGGCGACGGTCGAGGAGATGGGTGCGGACGTCATCCTCACGTGGGACCACTTCTTCCCGCTGAGCGGCGACCCCGACGGGCCGCACTTCGAGGCGTGGACCATCCTCGCCGCGTGGGCCGAGGTGACCGAGCGCGCCGAGATCGGCTGCCTCGTCTCGAGCAACTCCTATCGCAACCCCCAGCTCCTCGCCGACATGGCGCGCACCGTCGACCACATCAGCGGTGGCCGGCTCGTGCTCGGGATCGGCTCTGGATGGGCGGAGCGGGACTACGAGGAGTACGGCTACCCCTTCGGCACGGCCGGGAGCCGGCTCGACGACCTGGCCCGGGACCTGCCCGTCCTGCGCGACCGGTGGACCCGGCTCAACCCTGCGCCGACTCGACGGATCCCCATCCTCATCGGGGGCGGTGGCGAGCAGAAGACGCTGCGCATCGTCGCCGAGCACGCCGACATCTGGCACGGCTTCGGCGACGACACCGTGATCGCCCACAAGCACCGGGTCCTCGACGAGTGGTGCCGCCGACGCGGGCGCGACCCGCTCGAGATCGAGCGCTCCGCCGGAGTCTCCTTCGTGCCGGGGCGCAACCCCGACCAGCGAGCCGACTACGCCTCGAACGCCCAGCGGCTCCACGACGTGGGGACCCGGCTCTTCACGGCGAGCCTCGCGGCCGCCCACCCCGACCTGGCGCGCCTCCGGGACCTGCTGCAGTGGCGCGACGAGACGAACGCGTCCACCGGCCGTTAGCGCGAATGGGAGGATGACCCCGTGGCTTCGTGGGTACCTGGCTGGGACGACTTCCCGGCAGCGCTTCTGGAGTTCTGGAGCGAACGCCATCTGTGCACCCTGACGACGCTGCGCAGGGACGGCAGGCCGCACGTGACGCCGGTCGGCGTGGCCCTCGACGTCGAATGGCAGTGCGCCTGGGTCATCACGTCCCGGACGTCGCTCAAGGCGATCCACACCGCGGCCGACCCGCGGGTCGCGGCCTGTCAGGTGGACGGCCGCCGGTGGTCGACCCTCGAGGGGACGGCCGAGGTGAGGTCGGACGCCGAGTCGATCCGTCGGGCCGAGGAGCGCTACGCCGTGCGCTACCGGACGCCGCGGCCGAACCCGGAACGGGTGGCGCTGCGCATCGAGGTCGCGCGCTTCGTGCGCTCTCCTGCCCTGGTCCCGACCGCGTCTCCGGTGTGACCGGTCGCATGGCGGATGGGTCGCGGTGCCCGGCGCTGACCTGACTAGCCTCGTCCCGTGACGAGTGACGACGTGCGGACCCTGAGCATCACGGTGACCGGCGAGGACCGGCCCGGCATCACGAGTGCGATCGTGGGCGCCGTGAGCGGCACGGGGGCGGAGGTCCTCGACATCCAGCAGGTCGCCGTGCACGGCCACCTGACCCTCGCGCTGCTCCTCGCCCCTGGCGAGCACGCCGACGCGCTGCGCGACGCGGCAGCCGTCGTCGCCCATCGCCTCGGGCTCACCCTCTCGGTCGTGGAGGCCACGGGCGACAACGCTCGCCAGCGCCACGGGCGCGCGGCCGTCGTCGTCCTCGGAGCCCCGCTGCGGGCCGACGCCGTGGGGCTCATCACGGCTCGGATCGCCGAGCACGGCGCGAACATCGACCGGATCCGGCGCCTGTCGCGCTATCCCGTCACCACGGTCGAGTTCGACATCAGCGGCGCCGACGTCGACTCCCTGCGCGCCCAGCTCGGACTCGTCGCCGCCACGGCCGGCATCGACGTCGCCGTCGCCCCTGGTGGCCTCGCCCGGCGCGGCCGCCGCTTGGTCGTCCTCGACGTCGACTCCACGCTGATCCAGCAGGAGGTCATCGAGATGCTCGCGGCACACTGCGGCCGCGAGGCCGAGGTCGCGGCGGTGACCGAGCGGGCGATGGCCGGCGAGCTCGACTTCGAGCAGTCGCTGCGCGCCCGGGTGGCGACACTCGCGGGGCTGCCCGACTCCGTGCTGGCCGAGGTCCGCCGCGACATCGTCCTCACGCCCGGCGCGCGGACCCTGGTGCGCACGCTCAAGCGGCTCGGTTACACCGTCGGGCTGGTGAGCGGCGGCTTCATCGAGATCGTCGGCGACCTCGCCGCAGAGCTGGGCATCGACCACGCCCGCGCCAACCGCCTCGAGATCCGCGACGGCGTGCTGACGGGCCAGGTGGTCGGCGACGTCGTCGACCGGGCCGGCAAGGCGGCAGCGCTGCGGGAGTTCGCGGCGCTCGAGGGCCTGCCGCTCAGCCGCACCGTCGCGATCGGCGACGGGGCCAACGACCTCGACATGCTCGCCATCGCCGGGCTCGGCGTCGCCTTCAACGCGAAGCCGCTCGTGCGCGAGCAGGCGCACACGAGTGTCAACGTGCCCTACCTCGACTCGGTGCTCTACCTGCTCGGCATCACGCGCGAGGAGATCGAGGAGGCCGACCTCGGCGACGTCCCGGCGACGCGGCCTGAATCGATGTGATCGATCGAGAAACTGCTCGATCGATCACATCGAACGGGCTGGAGCGGGTGGGCGTCAGCTACTGACCCATCGCGTGGACGCCGCCGTCCACGTGGAGGATCTCGCCCGTCGTCGCCGGGAACCAGTCCGACAGGAGCGCAGCGCACGCCTGCGCCGCGGGCACCGGGTCGTTGACGTCCCAGCCGAGCGGCGCCCGGTCGTCCCAGACCTCCTCGAAGTGCTGGAAACCGGGGATCGACTTGGCGGCGGTGGTGCGGATCGGGCCGGCCGCGACGAGGTTGCAGCGGATGCCCTTGGGGCCGAGGTCCCGCGCCAGGTAACGGTTCGTGGCCTCGAAGGCGGCCTTGGCGACGCCCATCCAGTCATAGACCGGCCAGGCGAACTTCGCGTCGAAGGTCAGGCCGACGATGCTGCCGCCCGGCGCCATCAGCGGCAGCGCGGCCACGCCGAGGGCCTTGAGGCTGTAGGCAGAGATCTGCAGGGCCGTCGACGCGTCCTCCCAGGTGCCCTCCATGAAGTTGAAGGCGCCCTGCGGCGCGAACCCGATGGAGTGCAGCACCCCGTCGAGGTGGTCGACGTGCTCCCGGACCCGGTCGGCCAGCGAGTCGAGGTCCTCCTGGTTCGCCACGTCGAGCTCGACGATCGGCGGCGTCACGGGCAGCCGCTTCGCGATCGCCTGGGTGATCTTCATCGTCCGGCCGAACGACGTCAGGACGACCTCCGCGCCCTCCTCCTGGGCCAGCCGGGCCACGTGGAAGGCGATCGAGCTGTCCATGAGGACGCCGGTGACGAGCAGCTTCTTTCCTTCGAGCATTCCCATGTCTGTTCGTAACTTTCTCGTGTGGAAGGCAAGGGGCGAGCGGGGGCCGGCTGAGCGGCATACGGAAAAGCAGGTGCCGTATGCCGCTGGGCTGGGTCAGTGCCCCATGCCGAGTCCTCCGTCGACGGGGATCACCGCACCCGTGATGTAGCCGGCGTCGTCGCTCGCGACGAACCGCACGACCGACGCGACCTCCTCGGGGGTGGCGAAGCGGCCGGCGGGGATGTTGGCGAGGTAGGCCTTCTTCTGCTCGTCGGGCAGGACCGCGGTCATCTCCGTGTCGATGAAGCCCGGGGCGACGACGTTGGCGGTGATGCCGCGCCCGCCGAGCTCACGGCTGATCGACCGGGCGAGGCCGACGAGGCCCGCCTTGGAGGCGGCGTAGTTGGTCTGGCCCGGGGAGCCGTAGAGGCCGACGACGCTCGAGATGAGGATGATGCGGCCGCGGCGCTTGCGGATCATGCCGGTCGCCGCGCGGCGGGCGCACCGGAACGCACCCGCCAGGTTGGTGTCGATGACGGTGTCGAAGTCCTCGTCGCTCATCCGCATGAGCAGCGTGTCGCGGGTGATCCCCGCGTTGGCGACCAGGACCTCGACCGGCCCGCCGAAGATCTCCTCGGCCGCCGCGAACGCCTGGTCGACGGACGCCGTGTCGGTCACCTCGCACGTGACCGCCTGCAGACCCTCGGGGGGCTCCCCCGACCGGTGCGTGATGATGACGTGGTCGCCGCCCGCCTGGAACGCCCGGGCGATGGCCAGGCCGATCCCCCGGTTGCCGCCCGTGACGAGCACGTTGCGTGGCTGCGTGTCTGCCACCTGGTCTCCTTCGCCTGCGTTCGGGTGGACTCCGCCGCAGTCCGGCGCGTCCGGTCAAGCCCCGAACCTAGTGGACTACCCGTGGGTACGACGACGCCGTCCCAGGGGGCGGGTTCCGGCCGTGGCCGGCGGGCTTATGGTGGAGGGGTGGCAGATGACAAGCGAAAACCGGTGGTGCACACGGTCACCTCCGCGCCGTCGTCGCCCGCGGACGACCAGGACCAGCGGGTCCGGCGCTACCTGACGATGATGGGGATCCGGATCGCCTGCCTCGGCCTCATCTTCGTCACCGACGGCTGGCTGCGGTGGGCCGCGATCATCGGCGCCGTCGTGCTCCCCTACTTCGCCGTCGTCACCGCCAACGCGGTCCGCCCTCGCCAGTCCGGCGAGATCGAGCCAGTCAGCCCGCACTCGGTGACCCCACCGCCGGACCCGAACCGGCTCGGGCAGTGAGCGGGCCGTTGGGCGGGACCGAGGTCGCGGACCGGCAGTGCAGCGCGAAGGGCTGCCGTGCCGAGGCGATGCACGCCGTCATCTGGCGCAACCCCAAGATCCACGTCGAGGGCCGGCGCAAGGTCTGGCTGGCCTGCGACGCGCACGCTCAGTCGCTCGCCGACTTCGTCGGGGTCCGCGGGTTCCTGCTCGAGGTCATCCCCGTCGGCGCCCTGACGGCAGCGGACGGCTGAGGCCGCCGGGTCTTCGCCGCTCGGGGGGGCGCGTCAGCCGCCGATCGCCGACATCGGGCGGTCCGGCTGGACGAAGTCGGGGTCCCCGATGCCGTGGCCACGCCGCTTGCGCCACATCTCGCCGCGCATCAGGTCGAGCAGCTCGTCGTCCGTGGCCCCGTCGCGCAGGGGGGTCCGCAGGTCCGTCTCGGTGCGGGAGAAGAGGCAGTTTCGGACCTGGCCGTCTGCGGTGAGGCGGGTCCGGTCGCAGGCACCACAGAACGGCGCCGTCACGCTCGCGATGATCCCGACGGTCTCGGGGCCACCGTCCACGAGGAACCGCTCGGCCGGGGCGCTGCCGCGCTCGGCCACGGGCAACGGCGTCAGCGAGTAGCGCTGGGACAGCGTCGCGCGGATCTCGTCGGCCGTGACCATGTCACCGCGGTCCCAGGCGTGCTGGGCGTCGAGCGGCATCTGCTCGATGAAGCGCAGCTCGTAGCCCCGCTCGAGGCACCACTGGAGCACATCGGCGACGGCGCTGTCATTGACCCCGCGCATCGTGACGGCGTTGACCTTGACCGGAGTCAGGCCGGCGTCGGCCGCGGCCTTGAGACCGAGCTCGACGTCGCCGAGGCGGTCGCGGCGGGTCAGCCGGGTGAAGGTCTCGGAGTCGATGGTGTCGAGGCTGACGTTGACCCGGTCGAGGCCCGCGGCCGCGAGCCGGTGGGCGACCCGGTCGAGGCCCACCCCGTTGGTCGTCATGGCGATCCGCGGGCGCGGCTCGAGCGCGGCGATGCCCTCGACGAGCTCGACGAGGGAGCGCCGCAGGAGCGGCTCTCCACCGGTGAGACGCACCTGGGTCACCCCGTCACGAACGAAGAGCCCGATGAGCCGCAGCATCTCCCCGTCTGTCAGCATCTCGGCCTTGGGCATCCAGGGCAGGCCCTCGGCCGGCATGCAGTAGGTGCAACGCAGGTTGCAGCGGTCGGTCACGGAGACGCGAAGGTCCCGGGCCACGCGACCGAACTGGTCACGCAAGCCGGTCTGGCCAGCCGGCCTGCCGATCCCCTCGGCAGGCCGGACGGTGGGATCCGGAAGGCGCGTCATGACCACCACTCTAAGGCGGGTAGCGTCGTGCCGTGCTCCGGCTCTGGCTTACTTCTCGATGGCTTCTCTCGACGGTGGTCGCCATCCTCTTCGGCGTCGCCTGCTGGACGCTCGGGTCGTGGCAGTGGAGCCGGCACGTCGAGCAGCGCACCAAGGTGACCGCGATCGAGCAGAACTACGACGCTGCCGCGGTGTCGCTGGGCACGGTGCTGCCGGCCCCTGGAGGCGGTCGTCTCGCCCCGGAGGACCAGTGGACGAGAGTTCGCCTCACGGGCACCTACCTGCCGCAGGGTGAGCAGCTGGTGCGCAACCGCACCCGCGAGCGCACCGTGGGCTTCGAGGTGCTGACCCCCTTCGTGACCGACGGCGGCACCGTGCTCGTCGACCGGGGCTGGGTGCCCAACGCCCAGAACGCCGAGACGACCCCCGAGGCAGACCCGCCCCCCTCGGGTGAGGTGGAGGTCGTCGGCTGGTTGCGCACCGGCGAGCCGGACCTCGGGCGCGACGTTCCCGCCCCGCAGCTGGCCAGCATCAGCATCGCCGACGTCCGGGCCCGGGTGCCTGCCGTCAGCCCTGTCGACGTCTACGTCGTGCTCGGCGACCAGGCCCCGGCGGCTCCCGCTGGGGAGCACCCGGTGTCGCCGCTCCCCCGCCCGGACGAGGGGCTCGGCCCGCATCAGGCCTACGCGATCCAGTGGTGGATCACGATGCCGGCCGGGCTGGTCTTCGTCTTCTTCGCCATCCGGCGGCAGGTGGTCCAGTCCGGCGAGGGCGCGACCGCTGCCGCCCCGAAGCCGAAGAAGGTGCGGATCTGGGACGAGGAGGACGCCTGAAGGCCGCTCGGTCTTCCGGCCTCGGGGGACCGTCCTGCTGTCAGGTGAGGGCCGGTCCAGCGGGCACGACGACCGCGTCGCCGGGCGCGTCCGCTGGCCGCGGCGAGTCGGCGAACTGCGTCGCGTGCAGGTCGGCGTAGAGGCCACCGGCAGCGAGCAGCTCGAGGTGGCGGCCCGTCTCGACGACCCGTCCGTGGTCGAGCACCACGATGAGGTCGGCCTGGCGGATGGTCGAGAGCCGGTGTGCGATGACGATGGAGGTGCGACCGGTCAGGGCCGCGTCGAGGGCGCGTTGGACCGCCACCTCGGACTCGGAGTCCAGGTGGGCGGTGGCCTCGTCGAGCACGACGACGTCGGGGGCCTTGAGCAGCAGGCGGGCGATCGCCAGGCGCTGCTTCTCGCCGCCGCTGAGTCGGTGTCCACGATCGCCCACGACGGTGTCGAGGCCCTCGGGGAGGTCGTCGACGAGGTCGCTGATCTGGGCGGCGCGCAGTGCCTGGGCCATCTCCTCCTCGGTCGCGTCGGGACGGGCATAGAGCAGGTTGGCCCGGATGGTGTCGTGGAAGAGGTGCGCCTCCTGGGTCACCATGCCGAGCCGGCCGCGCAGCGACGAGAGTGTGACGGCGCGCAGGTCGAGGCCGCCCACCCGCACGACGCCGCTGGACGGGTCGTAGAGGCGGCTCACGAGGGCGGTCAGCGTCGTCTTGCCGGCTCCGGACGGACCGACGAGGGCCACCAGCTGGCCGGGCTCGATGGACAGGCTGATGTCGTGCAGCACCGGCCCCCCGGCGCGGCGGTCCCCGCTGGCGGTCGCCTCGAGCGACGCGAGGGAGACCTCGTCGGCGGAGGGGTAGCGGAAGGAGACGTGGTCCAGCTCGACCCGGAGCGCGCCCTGCGGGAGCGGTCGGGCGCCGGGCTCCTCGTCGACCAGCGGCTTGAGGTCGAGCACCTCGAAGACACGCTCGAACGAGATGAGGGCGGTCATGATGTCGACCCGCACGTTGGACAGCGACGTCAGGGGCCCGTAGAGCCGCGCGAGCAGAGCGGCCAGGGCGAGGAGGGTGCCGACGGAGAGGCTGCCGCTGACGGCCATCAGGCCGCCGAAACCGTAGACCATGGCCGTCGCGAGGGCCGCGACCAGCGTCAGGGCCGCCATGAAGATCGTGCGGTTGATGGCGATCTGGATGCCGACGTCACGGACGCGGCTCGCCCGCTCGTCGTACTCCGCCGCCTCGCGCACCGGGTCACCGAAGAGCTTGACGAGCAGCGCTCCGGCGACGTTGAACCGCTCCGTCATCCGCGTGCCCATGTCGGCGTTGAGCGTCATCTGCCGCGCGGCGAGGGCGGCGAGTCGGCGGCCCATCAGCTTGGCGGGGATCAGGAAGAGCGGGACCAGCAGCAGGGAGCCGAGGGTCAGCTGCCAGGACAGGGCAAGCATGGCGCCGATCACGAGGACGACGGAGACGATGTTGCTGACGACGTTGGACAGGACCGAGGTGAAGGCCTGCTGCGCGCCGATGACGTCGCTGTTGAGCCGCGAGACGAGGGAGCCGGTCTGCGCCCGGGTGAAGAACGCGATCGGCTGCCGCAGCACGTGGGCGAAGACCTCGGTGCGCAGGTCCTTGATCAGCCCCTCACCGATCCGTGACGAGAACCAGCGCTGGACGATGCTGAGCAGGGCGTCGAAGACCGCGATGGCCGCCACGACGAGGGCGAGCCGGACGACGACGTCGGAGTCCTTCGGGATGACGCCGTCGTCGACGAGCGCCTTGAGCAGGAGGGGCACGGTGACGACGAGGATCGAGTTGACGATGACGATGCCGAGGAAGGCGACGATCGTGGGCCGGTACGGCGTGGCGTATGAGAGGACGCGGCGCCACGTGCCGGGGGCCAAGGTGTGCTCGGCCACGCTGCGGTCGCGCGACAGCGACCGCATCATCATCCACGGCTGCATCCCCAAGGCGGGTCCTCCTTCGTCCTCCGATCCAACCGCAAGCCGGTGACAACGATTCCCCGGGGTGGCGGCGACCAGGTCGTATGCCGCTGGGCTCGATGGGCGGGAGGCCGCCCTTGGGTGCCCGGACGGTCCTCAGGCCGCCGCGGTGGCGCCGGGCTGGACCGCGCGGAGGACGCCCCAGCCCGACACCGTGGCCGGCTGGGCGAGCTCGACGCGCAGGATCCGGAGGCAGTCGAGACAGGACCACGCCGACATGGGGTCCGGGAAGGGACTCAGGTCGTCCCCGCCGCAGTACGGGCACGCGAGGTGGTAGGTCGGCATGCCTTGAAGTGTCGTGGGATGCCCCGCCAGATACAATAACCATCCATTATCTGGATGATCACTTTCTATTATGTTCAGGCGAGGGCGATGAGGTCCTTGTAGTCCGGCCCCCAGAGATCTTCCACCCCATCGGGCAGGAGGAGGATCCGCTCGGGCTCGAGGGCGTCGACGGCGCCCTCGTCGTGCGTGACCAGGACCACGGCACCCTCGTACGTCGAAAGCGCTCCCAGGATCTCCGCTCTGGAGGCGGGGTCGAGGTTGTTGGTCGGCTCGTCGAGGAGGAGCACGTTGGCCGCCGACACGACGAGCATGGCCAGGGACAGGCGCGTCTTCTCGCCGCCGGAGAGCACTCCGGCCGGCTTCTCGACGTCGTCGCCGGAGAAGAGGAAGGAGCCGAGCACCTTGCGCACGTCCGTCTCGCCGAGGTCGGGCGCGGCCGACTTCATGTTCTGCAGCACGGTGCGGTCGACGTCGAGGTTCTCGTGCTCCTGCGCGTAGTAGCCGAGCTTGAGCCCGTGCCCGGGTTCCACCTCGCCGGTGTCGGGCTCGTCCACCCCGGCCAGCATCCGCAGCAACGTCGTCTTGCCGGCACCGTTGAGGCCCAGCACGACGACCTTGCTCCCCCTGTCGATGGCGAGGTCGACGTCGGTGAAGACCTCGAGTGAGCCGTACGACCGCGACAGCCCCGACGCACGCAGCGGCGTCTTGCCGCACGGCGCCGGCTTCGGGAAGCGCAGCTTGGCGACCTTGTCCTGCACCCGCTCACCCTCGACCCCCGCGAGGAGCCGCTCGGCCCGCTTGGCCATGTTCTGTGCGGCAGTTGCCTTGGTCGCCTTGGCGCGCATCTTGTCGGCCTGGGCCAGCAGGGCGCTCGCCTTCTTGTGGGCGTTGGCCAGCTCGCGCTTGCGGCGCCGTTCATCCGTCTCGCGCTGCTGGAGGTAGGTCTTCCAGCCCATGTTGTAGACGTCGAGCGCGGATCGGTTGGCGTCCAGGTGGTAGACCTTGTTGACCACCGCGTCGAGCATCTCCACGTCGTGGCTGATGACGATCAGTCCGCCCTTGTAGCCGCGCAGGTACTCGCGCAGCCAGACGATCGAGTCCGCGTCGAGGTGGTTGGTCGGCTCGTCCAGCAGCAGGGTCTCGTTGCCGGAGAAGAGGATTCGCGAGAGCTCGACGCGGCGTCGCTGACCTCCCGACAGAGTCCTGAGGGGCTGGGTCAGGATCCGCTCGTCGAGCCCGAGGGCGCTGGCGATGGCCGCTGCCTCCGACTCGGCTGCATAGCCGCCGGCTGCCTCGAACTCGACCTCGAGCCGGGTGTACTGCCGCATCGCCTTCTCGCGCAGCTTGTCGTCCTCGCTCGCCATCCGCTCCTCGGCGGCCGCTCGGCGGCGGACGATCTCGTCCAGCCCGCGGGCTGACAGGATCCGGTCGCGCGCGAGGATCTCGAGGTCTCCCGTGCGCGGGTCCTGGGGCAGGTAGCCGACGGCCCCGGTGCGGGTCACCGTCCCTGCGGCCGGCTGCCCCTCCCCCGCCAGCACCTTGGTCAAGGTGGTCTTCCCCGCGCCGTTGCGCCCGACCAGACCGATCCGGTCCCCGGCGTCGATGCGGAAGCTGGCGTCCTCGAGCAGCAGGCGCGCGCCCGCGCGCAGCTCGATCCCGGTGGCGACGATCACGGCGAATCCTCTCTGGTGCCGCAATGCGTCAGCGGCTTGGCAACCCCTCCATTCTGCCAGCGTGGGCGGCGTGCTCTCGACGGACTAGCGCGCGCAGGACGCGCAGGAGCTGACGGCTGAGGTGGGCCCGGGTCGCTACGAGGGCCGGGCGGAGACGCGGCGGCACCTGCCGCCCGATCTGCTCGCCTCCGGTAGCGTGACGCTCCGTGAGCGCCCCGATAACCGTCCGCGACATCAGCGCCGACGAGCACCTCGCCTGGCTGCAGACGCAGCCGTCGGCAAGCTTCCTGCAGACACCCGCCTGGGGGGACGTCAAGACCGACTGGCGGCACGAGTCGATCGGCTGGTTCGACGGGGAGACGATGGTCGGGGCTGCCCTCGTCCTGCACCGGAGCCTGCCGAAGGTCGGCCGTTCGCTCGCCTACCTTCCCGAGGGTCCGTGCATCGCCTGGGACTCGCCTCGGCTCGTGGAGCTGCTCCGGGCGCTCCGGGACCATCTCAAGGCCAAGGGCGCCTTCGCCCTTCGGATCGGTCCCCCGGTCCCGACCCACCGCTGGCAGGCCCCCACGATCAAGGCAGCGATCAGCGACCCCGCGACGACCCGCTACGACCAGGCCACTCCAGACGTCGTCGAGCCGGTGGGCACCTCTGTCGTCGAGACGCTCCGCCGACTCGGGTTCAAGCACCTCTCGCCGGAGGACGGCTTCTCCGCCGGCCAGCCGGAGTACGTCTTCCAGGTCCCCCTCGCGGGTCGCTCGGAGGCCGACCTGCTCGCGGGGATGAACCAGCTGTGGCGGCGCAACATCAAGAAGACCCAGAAGAACGGCGTCACCGTCCGGATCGGGGACGCGAGCGACATCGGGACCTTCCACCGGGTCTACCTCGAGACTGCGGAGCGGGACCGGTTCACCCCTCGCGGGGTCGAGTACTTCGAGCGGATGTACCGCGTCATGTCGAGCGAGGACCCGGACCGGATCCGCGTCTACCTCGCCGAGCACGAGGGCGACGTCCTTGCGGCCACGGTCTTCATCCGCGTCGGCGAGCATGCCTGGTACTCCTACGGCGCGTCCACGGCTGCCAAACGCGAGCTGCAGGGCTCCACGGCGATCCAGTGGCAGATGATGCGGGACGCCCTGGCCGCGGGCGCCACCACCTACGACCTGCGGGGCATCACCAACACCGTCGCGGAGGACAACCCGCACATCGGCCTCATCCGGTTCAAGGTCGGGACCGGCGGCGAGGCGGTGCGGCTCGCCGGTGAGTGGGACCTCCCCCTCAACCGGGTCCTCTACGCAGCCTTCGACCTCTACATGAAGCGCAGGTGACGCCGTGGCCCTGACACTGCACGTCGACGGCGCCAAGTGGCGCGCCGCCCAGGACGCTGCGCTCGCTGCAAACCCTGGCCTCGTCCCGGTGATCAAGGGAAACGGCTACGGGTTCGGGCCGGCGACGCTCTACGCAGAGGCCAGCCGGCTGCGCGTCCCCATGGTGGCGGTGGGAACGTATGCCGAGGTGCCCGGTGCGCTCGCTGGTTTCCCTGGTGACGTCCTGGTCATGGAGCCGTTCCGAGCCGCCATCCATGCCGGTCTCCCTCAGGTCGGCGAGGGCCGCCTCGTGCACACCATCACTGCGCGCGTGGACCTCGATGCGCTGCTGGTCGCCAACGCCGCTGCGCGCGTCGTCGTCGAGGGCCTGACCTCGATGGGTCGCTTCGGCGCCCCGGTCGAGAAGGTGGGCGACCTCATGGCGGCCGGGCACGGGGAGGGCGTGACGCTCCACCTGCCACTCGGCTCGGGCCACATCGACGAGATCAGTCGCTTCGTCGAGGCGGTCGGCGGCATCCGGCCCTTCTTCGTCTCGCACACGACCTCCGACGAGGTGGCAGCGCTCCGGCATCGCTTCCCGGAGCACCGCTTCGCCGCGCGGGTCGGCACCGACCTGTGGCTCGCGGACCGTTCGGCCTATGAGGTCAGGGCCCACGTCCTCGACGTGCGCCCCCTGTCCAAGGGCGACCGGGTGGGCTACCGTCAGCGGCCCCAGCCGGCCGGTCATCTCGTCGTCGTCAGCGGGGGCACCTCCCACGGGGTGGCCATGGAGTCTCCTGCCTCTGCGGCGACGGCCCGGAGCCGCGCCATCGCCGTCGCCGAGGGCATGCTCGAGGCCGCGCACCGGGTCCGGTCTCCCTTCACGGTGAGTGGCACCATGCCGCGGTTCGCCGAGCCGCCGCACATGCAGTGCAGCCTCCTCACGCTCCCTGCAGGAGTCACTCCCCCGTTGGTCGGCGACATCGTCCCGGTGCGCATGCGCCTGACCACCGCCTACCCCGATGCTGTCGTCATCGAGTGACGACATGCGATCGCCGGGTGCTCACTCTGGGTACGTGGCGGTGACTAGGGTTGACGCAGCGACGGTCCGGGACGTCTCGGACCCAATCTCCATCAGGAGCGTGACATGAGCTTCAACGAGAACGCCCAGCTCGACACCTCGCAGGTCCAGAGCGGCGGTGGCGGCGGCTTCGGGCGTGGCGGCGGTGGCGGCGGCAACTTCCCCGGCGGCATCCAGGTCGGGGGCGGCATCGGCGGCCTCATCCTGCTCGTGCTCATGCTCATCTTCGGCGGAGGCAACATCCTCGGGGGCGACTCGGGGGGCAGCGGCTCAGGCGGCGGCCTGCCCTCGCAGCAGCTCCAGCCGGAGCAGGTGGGGGCGGCCGGGCAGGTCTCCGAGTCCGAGTTCTCCCAGTGCAAGACCGGTGCGGACGCCAACAAGGACGACGTCTGCCTCATCATCGCGACGGTCAACAGCGCCAACGACTACTGGACCAAGACGCTCCCGAAGTACCAGGTCAACTACGAGATGGCGCGGACCGTCATCTACGAGGGCCAGGTCCAGTCCGGCTGTGGGACGGCCAGCTCGCAGGTCGGTCCGTTCTACTGCCCGCTCGACTCGAAGGTCTACGTCGACGCCAGCTTCTTCCAGGAGCTGGAGAGCAAGTTCGGGGCCGACGGTGGGCAGCTCGCCAAGGAGTACGTCATCGCGCACGAGTACGGCCACCATGTCCAGAACCTCCTCGGCATCCTCAACCGCGCCCAGCAGGACCCGCAGGGCCCGAACTCCGGCGCGGTGCGGATCGAGCTGATGGCCGACTGCCTCGCAGGCACGTGGGTCAAGCACGCCACCGAGACGACGGACGCGAACGGCACGCCGCTGCTCAAGCCGATCACCCAGGACGACATCCGGTCGGCCATGTCCGCTGCCGCCGCCGTCGGTGACGACCGCATCCAGGAGAAGATGCAGGGCCGCGTCACCCCCGAGAACTGGACCCACGGTTCCGCCGAGGCCCGGATGAGCTGGTTCAACCAGGGCTGGGAGACGGGCGACATCAACCAGTGCAACACGTTCGGAGTCGAGTCCGTCAGCTGAGGCGCCCTCAGGCCGCAGGCGGGTCGGTGATGGCGATCCGGTAGCTCCGGCCGCGCCGCAGGGCCGTCTCGAGGACGTCCCGGCGCGGATCGGGAAGGTCGTAGAGCTCGCGCACCGGCAGGCCCTGCAACGACCGCAGCGCGGGGGCCTCGAGCACCTGCTGGACCAGGGCTCGGTCGCCGCCGATGACCAGGGCACGAGGCAACCCCGCCGCCCCCGCAGCGGGAGATTCGTCATCACCGAGCAGGATCCGCCGTGCGTGTCCCACGACGGCGACGACGAGCTCGTCGGCCTGCTTGCCGCGCCGCCTGGCGAACCGCTGCTGGGACCAGCCGCCCGCTGCCGTCCGGGACTGGACGTGTCGCCTGCCGACCTTGCTCTCCCCCAGGCGCCCGCCTGCCGCGAGCGCCACGGCATAGCCACCGCGGCGGACCAGGACGATCCCCAGCGGGTCGTGGGCGAACGGCGTCGCGACGGCGGTCGCACCGTCGGGCGCCTCGGCGCGGACGACGACGCCACCCGCGGTGTCCTCGCGGGTGGCGTCAAAGGGTCCGTGGCGCTCCGCGAACCCGGCGAGCCACCGGTCGAGCCGCTCGGGCTCGACCTCGACGACACGGGTCACGGTCGGCGAGGTATCGGGCCGACGATCAGAGGTTGAAGCCGAGGGCGCGCAGCTGCTCGCGGCCGTCCTCGGTGATCTTGTCCGGACCCCATGGCGGCATCCAGACCCAGTTGATCCGGTGGGAGGCCACGAGCCCCTCGAGCGCCTGGGCCGTCTGGTCCTCGATGACGTCGGTCAGCGGGCACGCGGCCGAGGTCAGGGTCATGTCGATGACGGCGTGCGACTGCGAGTCGACGGTGATGCCGTAGACGAGGCCGAGGTCGACGACGTTGATGCCGAGCTCGGGGTCGACGACGTCGCGCATCGCCTCCTCGACGTCCGCGACGTTCGCAGGGGTGGTCTGGGCGGTCATGACGTGGCTCCCGTGGTCGTGGGCTTGGCTGAGCTGGATAGCGGGCTGGTCGTCGTGCGCGGCCGCGCGATGTCCTGGCCGGATCGGGCGAGGGCGTCGGTGAAGGCGGTCCAGCCGAGCAGGGCGCACTTGACCCGGGCGGGGTACTTGGCGACGCCGGCGAAGGCGACACCGTCGCCGATGACCTCTTCGTCGCCGGCGACCTTGCCCTTGGAGGTGAGCATGGTGCGCATCGCCTCGACGGTCTCGAGGGCCTCGGACACGGGACGGCCGATCACCTCGTCAGCCAGGACGGACGACGAGGCCACCGAGATGGAGCAGCCCTTGGCGTCGTAGGAGAGGTCCTGGACGACCGCCTCACCGCCGTCCTCCGAGACCGCGACCCGCAGAGTCACCTCGTCACCGCAGGTGGGGTTGATGTGGTGCACCTCGGCGGTGAAGGGCTCGCGCAGGCCGGCGTGGTGCGGGCGCTTGGAGTGCTCGAGGATGAGCTCCTGGTAGAGGTCCATCTCAGGCCACCCCCGCCGGAGTGGCGACGTCGAGACCGAAGATGACCGGCACGCGGTCGAGCGCCTCGAGCAGGGCGGCGACCTCCTCGCGGGTGCTGTGCACGGCGAAGGAGGCGCGCGTCGTCGCAGCGGCGTCGAGGGCGCGGTGGAGCGGCCAGGCGCAGTGGTGACCGACGCGCACCGCGACTCCCGCGTCGTCGAGCACCTGCCCGACGTCGTGTGCGTGCACGCCCTCGACGACGAAGGCGACCGCCCCGCCTCGGGGCACGCCCCGCGGTGGGCCGACGACCCTCACCCACGGGCGCTCCTCGAGGCCGGCGAGCAGCTCGTCGACCAGGGCGCCCTCGTGCTCCTGGATCCGCGCCAGTCCGATCGCCTCGATCCAGCGGACCGCTGCGGCGAGCCCGACGGCCTGGGCGGCATTCGGGACGCCGGCCTCGAACTTCTGCGGCGCCGGCGCCCACGTCGAGCGCTCCATCGTGACGAGCTCGATCATCGAGCCGCCGGTGAGGAAGGGCGGCATGACGTCGAGCAGCTCGGCCCGACCCCAGAGGACGCCGATCCCCATCGGACCGTAGAGCTTGTGGCCGCTGAAGGCGATGAAGTCGGCGCCGAGCGTCGCGACGTCGACCGGCAGGTGTGGCACCGACTGGCAGGCGTCGACCACGACGAGCGCTCCCACCGCGTGGGCGCGCTCGGCGAGCTCGGACACGGGGTTGATCGTGCCCAGCACGTTGGAGACATGGGCCAGGGCGGAGACCTTGGTCCGCTCGGTCAGCAGCGAGTCCAGGTCGGACAGATCGAGCGCCCCGTCCGCCCCGACCGGGATCCACCGGAGCGTCGCCCCGGTCCGTCGCGCCAGCTCCTGCCACGGCACGAGGTTGGCGTGGTGCTCCATCTCGGTGACGAGGATCTCGTCACCGACCCCGAGGACGAACCGGTCGTCCTTCGGGTCGTCGGTCGGGGCCGCGTTGGAGAACGCGTAGGCGACGAGGTTGAGCGCCTCGG
The DNA here is from genome assembly GCF_028446585.1 of Intrasporangium calvum. Classification (GTDB taxonomy): domain Bacteria; phylum Actinomycetota; class Actinomycetes; order Actinomycetales; family Dermatophilaceae; genus Intrasporangium; species Intrasporangium calvum_A. The sequence continues at coordinate 20,202 of NZ_JAPFQL010000033.1, read as the reverse complement.
TGGCGTTCTTCGTGAAGACGACCTCGTCGGAGGGCGCACCGATGAAGCGGGCGATGGTCTCCCGGGCCGCCTCGAAGTCGTCCGTGGCCTCCTCCGCGAGCTGGTGTGCACCGCGGTGGACCGCCGCGTTGTGCTGCTCGTAGAAGGCCCGCTCGGCATCGAGGACCGCAGTCGGCTTGTGCGACGTGGCCCCGGAGTCGAGGTAGACGAGGGGCCTGCCGTCGCGCACGGTGCGCGACAGGATGGGGAAGTCAGCTCGGATCGCGGCGACCTCCTCGTCCGTGAAGGCGCCGACGTGCGGCGTTGCGGCAGAGCTCATCTCGATCGGACCTCTCAGACGCCCTCGACGGCGGCAGCCGTCGCGTAGCGGTCGTAGCCCTCTTCCTCGAGGCGGTCGGCCAGCTCGGGACCGCCCTCCTCGACGATCCGGCCGTCGACGAACACGTGGACGAAGTCGGGCTTGATGTAGCGCAGGATGCGCGTGTAGTGCGTGATCAGCAGGACGCCGAGGTCGTTGTCCACCTTGGCGCGGTTGACACCCTCGGAGACGACCTTCAGCGCGTCGACGTCGAGGCCGGAGTCGGTCTCGTCGAGGATGGCCATCTTGGGTCGGAGCAGCTCGAGCTGGAGGATCTCGTGGCGCTTCTTCTCACCACCGGAGAAGCCCTCGTTGACGTTGCGCTCGGCGAAGGCCGGGTCCATGCGCAGGTTGGCCATGGCACCCTTCATGTCCTTGACCCAGGTGCGCAGCTTGGGGGCCTCGCCGTCGATGGCGGTCTTGGCGGTGCGCAGGAAGTTGCTCACCGTGACGCCGGGCACCTCGACCGGGTACTGCATGGCGAGGAAGAGCCCCGCCCGGGCGCGCTCGTCGACGCTCATGGACAGGACGTCCTCGCCGTCGAGCGTCACCGTGCCGCCGGTGACGGTGTACTTCGGGTGGCCGGCGACGCTGTAGGCGAGCGTCGACTTGCCGGAGCCGTTGGGCCCCATGATGGCGTGGGTCTCCCCCGACTTCACGGTGAGGTCGACCCCGCGCAGGATCTCCTTGGGGCCGTCCTCGGTCTCCACCGAGACGGTGAGTCCCTTGATCTCGAGCGTGCTCATGTGGGTCAGTTCTCCTTGGTGCTGTCGAGCGAGTGGTCGGTGGCCGCACCGGTGGGCGCGGCGTAGGCGGTCGTGGCGAGCTCCTCCTCGATGGCGGCGCTCACCTCGTCCCGGAGGTCGGCGAGGGGGATCTCGCGGACGATGTCGGCGAAGAAGCCCCGCACGACGAGGCGCTTGGCCTCTTCCTCTGGGATACCGCGGGCCTGCAGGTAGAAGAGCTGCAGGTCGTCGAAGCGGCCCGTCGCCGAGGCGTGTCCGGCGCCCTCGATCTCGCCCGTCTCGATCTCGAGGTTGGGCACCGAGTCGGCGCGGGCGCCGTCGGTGAGGATGAGGTTGCGGTTGAGCTCGTAGGTGTCGGTGCCCTCGGCCGCCGCGCGGATCAGCGCGTCGCCGACCCACACGGTGCGGGCCGTCTCGCCCTGGAGCGCACCCTTGTAGGTGACGTGGCTCTTGCAGTGCGCGGCGTTGTGGTCGACGAAGGACCGGTGCTCCAGGTGCTGGCCCGAGTCGGCGAAGTAGACGCCGAGGAGCGTCGCGTCGCCGCCCGGACCGGCGTAGCGGACGTTGGCGTTGAGGCGGACGATCGCGCCACCGAGCGTCACGGAGATGTGCCGGTAGGTCGAGTCGCGGCCCACCAGGGCGTCGTGCTGGGCGAGGTGGATCGCGTCGTCGTCCCACCGCTGGCCGGCGACGACCGTCAGGTCGGACGCGTCCTCGGTGAGCACGGACACGAGCTCGGTCAGCTGCCCGGAGCCCTGGTGGTCGATGACGACCGTGGCCCGGGAGTGGTGGCCGGCGCGGATGACGACGTGGGCGTGGGCCGCCCCGTCGACTCCCGTCCCGTCGAGGCGCAGGCGGACCGGCGCGTCGAGCTCAGCCTCGGCGGCGACCTCGACGAGGAGCACCGAGGGCGCCCCGGCCGCGGCCACGGCGGCGGCGCGGTCCTGCGGGGGCAGGATGCCGAGCCCCCGCGCCTCGTCCGCGGAGATGGTGGTCGTGGTGACGCCGTCGGTGAGGTCGACGGCCCAGTCGAGGGCGGGGCTGGTGCCCTCGGCGAGCAGGGCGGCGAGCTTCTTCACCGGGGTGAAGCGCCACTCCTCCTCGCGGCCCTTGGGCACGGCGAAGTCGGCGAGGTCGAACGACGCGGTGCGCTCGGCGCGGGACTGCTCGGGCACGAAACCGCGCGCGACAGCAGGGTCGACGTGGGTCTTTCCCGTGCCCTGCGCGATCGCGTCGGCGGACTCGGCAAGCGTGTCGGCAACGGACATCAGCCGACGGCTCCTTCCATCTGGAGTTCGATGAGGCGGTTGAGCTCGAGGGCGTACTCCATCGGCAGCTCGCGCGCGATGGGCTCGATGAACCCGCGCACGATCATGGCCATGGCCTCGTCCTCGGCCATGCCGCGGGACATGAGGTAGAACAGCTGGTCCTCGGAGACCTTCGAGACGGTCGCCTCGTGGCCCATCGAGACGTCGTCCTCGCGGATGTCGACGTAGGGGTAGGTGTCGGACCGGCTGATCGTGTCGACGAGCAGCGCGTCACAGCGCACGGTCGACGCGGAGTGAGAGGCGCCCTCGAGCACCTGCACGAGCCCGCGGTAGGACGCGCGGCCACCGCCTCGGGCGACGGACTTGCTGATGATCGAGCTCTTCGTGTTGGGAGCGGCGTGCACCATCTTGGAACCGGTGTCCTGGTGCTGGCCCTCGCCGGCGAAGGCGATCGAGAGCGTCTCGCCCTTGGCGTGCTCACCCATGAGGAAGACGGCCGGGTACTTCATCGTCACCTTGGAGCCGATGTTGCCGTCGACCCACTCCATCGTCGCCCCGGCCTCGCACGTGGCGCGCTTGGTGACGAGGTTGTAGACGTTGTTGGACCAGTTCTGGATGGTCGTGTAGCGCACGCGGGCGTTCTTCTTGACGATGATCTCGACGACCGCGGAGTGCAGCGAGTCGGACTTGTAGATCGGCGCGGTGCAGCCCTCGACGTAGTGCACGTAGGAGCCCTCGTCGGCGATGATCAGGGTCCGCTCGAACTGGCCCATGTTTTCCGTGTTGATCCGGAAGTAGGCCTGCAGCGGGATGTCGACGTGGACGCCCGGCGGGACGTAGATGAAGGAACCGCCGGACCAGACCGCCGTGTTGAGCGAGGCGAACTTGTTGTCGCCGGCCGGGATCACCGTGGCGAAGTGCTCGCGGAAGAGGTCCTCGTGCTCCTTCAGCGCCGTGTCGGTGTCGAGGAAGATGACGCCCTGCGCCTCGAGGTCCTCACGGATCTGGTGGTAGACGACCTCGGACTCGTACTGCGCGGCCACCCCGGCGACGAGGCGCTGCTTCTCGGCCTCGGGGATGCCGAGCCGGTCGTACGTGGTCTTGATGTCCTCCGGGAGCTCGTCCCAGGTGGTCGCCTGCTTCTCGGTGGACTTCACGAAGTACTTGATGTTCTGGAAGTCGATCCCGGTGAGGTCCGAACCCCAGGCCGGCATCGGCTTCTTCTCGAACAGGGACAGGCCCTTGAGCCGCAGCTTCGTCATCCACTCGGGCTCGCTCTTGCGGGCGGAGATGTCGCGGACGACCTCCTCGTTGAGCCCACGCCGGGCAGACGAGCCGGCGGCGTCCGAGTCGGCCCAGCCGTACTCGTAGCGCCCGATGTCCTTCAGGCCCGGGTTCAGCTCTTCGATGTGGGTGGTCATGAACGGGACCTTTCCTTGGTTGGTTCGTTCGAGATGGTCGTATGCCGCTGGGCTTGCCCCGCGACGCCCGTCTCGTCCGCGCGGGACACCCTTGGGTCAACAGCCGGGACGTCGTGGGTCTTCCGTCCCACGGCCGTTGCGGGCACGAAGGTGGTGCACACGTGGTCGCCGCCGGCGAGGGTGGCGAGCCGCTGGACGTGCACGCCGAGCAGGCGGGAGAAGGCGTCGGTCTCGGCCTCGCAGAAGGCCGGGAACTGCTCGGCCGCGTGCTGGACCGGGCAGTGTCCCTGGCACAGCTGGACCCCGGCGAGGGCTCCGGCCTGCACCGGCCGCGCCGACGCGGCGAAGCCGTCGCGCGAGAGCAGGTCGACGAGGGTCGCAGCACGAGCGCTCGGGTCGCTGCCCGTGGCAGCGAGCTCAGCGGCATACCTCTCCTCGAGGGCGGCGACGCGGCTCCGCGCGAAGTCCGCGACCGCCTGGGGCCCCGCGTGCTCGGAGAGGTAGCGCAGCACTTCGACGGCGAGCGAGTCGTAGTCGGCCTCGAGGGCCCGGTGACCCTGCTCGGAGATGACGTAGGCGCGCGCCGGTCGGCCACGCCCGCGCCGGGCTCCCGAGGGCTCGTGCTCCACGACGGCACCCTGCTCCACGAGGGCGTCGAGGTGGCGCCGCACCGCCGCAGGCGTCAGGTCGAGGTGGCGACCCAGCTCGGCAGCGGTGATCGGGCCCTCGGCCGAGACCATGTGCAGGACACGGGAGCGAGTGCGCGACTCGAGAGGCGACCCATGCTCGCCATGGTCGCCGCCCTTCGCCTCGATCGGCGGGTGCTCACCGAAAAACACCACACCATTGTGACGTAATTGGGGAAAGGTCGGCTAGTAAGGCCCCCCTTACCTCAGGATGCGCGGGGACCCTCCCCCGGCTCGTCCCCGCCGTCGTCGCTGGACGACGGCTCGCAGGGCAGGTCGGGGTCCGCGTCGAGCGCCGCTTCGCCGTCGATCACCGGGTCGGGCTGCACCGGCATGATCACGGACGGCATCCGTACTCGGGGGGGCGCCACGCTGTCGGCGCCGAACCACCGACGTCGCAGGGGTGCGGTCACCCAGCCGAGCGGGGACGTGAGCACGTAGCCGTAGGCGATGGCCACGCCGGTCGTCCGGGGCACGAGGACGAGCCCGACGACGACCACAGCCAGCAGCCCGAGCGTCAGGGGCGGGTTCTTCGTCGACAGCAGCCCACGGAAGGAACGGAACCGGTAGGACGTCGCCATGAGCGCCGCGGGCAGGACGCCGGCGGCGATGGGGAGCAGCGGACCCTGAAGCGGCTGGTCAACGGCGAAGACGGTCGCGATCACGACACCGGCCGCACCGGGGCTGGGCAGGCCGATGAAGTAGCGCTTGTCGGCCATCGGGTCGATCGTCACGTTGAACCGGGCGAGGCGGTAGGCGGCGCAGGCGAGCCAGAACATGGCGCCGGCCCAGGCCCACTGAGGGTAGGACGGCAGCGCCCACGTGTAGACCAGCACGGCCGGCGCGATCCCGAAGGAGACAAGATCGGCGAGCGAGTCGAACTGCAGCCCGAACGGGGTGATCGCCCCGACCGCCCGAGCCACGGCGCCGTCGAGGATGTCGAGGACGATCGAGACGGCGATCAGCACGGCCGCCACCCCGAACCGGTCCTGGAACGCCATGAGGACGGCCGAGAAGCCGCAGACCATGTTGCCGAGCGTGAAGAGGCTCGGCAGCATCACCTTGGCGCGGACCTTCGGGTTGACCCGGTTGAGCGGGACGACCCTCGCTCCGGTCTGCGAGACGAGACGCCAGCCCCGGACGACTCGCTGCCGAGCGCGGCGGGCGCGGGGCCGGGTGGGTTCCTCGCTCACTGGAAGCGCCCCAGGACGGTCTCGCCGGCGACGGCGCGCTGGCCCTTGCTCACCTCGAGCGCCACGTCCGCCGGGAGGAAGACGTCCATCCGTGAGCCGAACTTCATCAGGCCCATCCGCTCACCGGTGCCCACCTCGTCGCCTGCCTTGATGCGCGTGACGATGCGGCGGGCGAGCTGCCCGACGAGCTGCCGGTAGACGACCCGGCGGGTCTGGCCGTCCACGACCCGCTCGACCACGATCTCGCTGCGCTCGTTCTTCGTCGCGCTGGCGGCGCGGTAGGCGGCGAGGAACCGCCCTGGAACGTGCGTCACGCTGAGCACCCGGCCGCCGTACGGGGACCGGTTGATGTGGACGTCGAGCAACGACAGGAAGATGCTGACCTGCTGCCACTCCCCCTCCGGTGCCACACCCTCCTGAGCGGGCCCGGCGTGGACGATCATCCCGTCGGCCGGGGCCAGCACGACGTCCGGGTCCGCGACCGGGGTGCGGTCCGGCGTCCGGTCGGGGTCCCGGAAGAAGAGCGTGACGCCCGCCGTGAGCAGGCCGAGGGCGAGGGTCGCACGCGGCCGGCGGGCGGCGGCGGCCAGGACGGTGGGCACGGCCGCCATCGCGGTGAACGGTTTGGCGGCGGGGTCGATCTTCACGGGGGCTGCTCCGGACGGTGGGGGAATCGTTGCGTGACGGGACCCGAGCCTAGACTCATCGACCATGACAGATGCCGGGCACGACGGGTCAACACCAGATTTCGCGGTGACCCTGACGGCGCTGCACCGCAGCTACGGCCCCGTCCACGCGCTCGACGGGCTGTCGTGGCACGCCGCGACGGGACGCATCACGGCCGTTCTCGGCCCCAACGGAGCCGGCAAGACGACAGCGATCGAGTGCGCCGTCGGACTCGGCCGACCCGACCGGGGCGAGGTCCGGGTGCTCGGGGTTGACCCGGCCGTCGCCGACGCCGACCATCGCGCCCGAGTGGGCGTCATGCTGCAGACCGGTGGTCTGCCGGGCGGGAGCAAGCCACTCCGGCTGCTCGACCACCTGAGCCGCCTCTATGCCGCACCTGCCGACGTCGCGGCGACCGCTCGCCGGCTGGGGGTCTCGGACTTCGCCGGCACGACGATCCGCCGTCTCTCGGGCGGGCAGAAGCAGCGGTTGGCGCTCGCGGCCGCGCTGCTCGGGCGGCCCGAGGTCCTCTTCCTCGACGAGCCCGCCGCGGGCCTCGACCCCCACGGCCGGCTGGAGGTGTGGGACATCATCCGGGGCCTGCGGGACGAGGGCACGACCGTCGTGGTGACGACGCACTCCTTCGAGGAGGCGGAGCGGCTCGCCGACCACCTCGTCATCATGAACGCGGGACGAACCGTGGCCGAGGGCACTCTGGAGTCCGTGACCGCAGGACGGCCGCTCGAGGAGATCTACTTCGGGCTGACCACGAGAGGCCGGGCATGACCGCGCACGACATCCGACCGGCCACGCCCGGTTCCCCCTCTGGTCCCCTCCGGGCCGCGCCGGCCTCCCAGCGGGTGCTCGCCCAGGCGCGCTTCGAGGTCGGCACGCTGCTGCGCAACGGTGAGCAGCTGCTCGTCTCGCTGGTCATCCCGGCCATGGTCCTCGTCGGGTTGCGCGCCACGAGCAGCCCCTCGCTGGGCTCGGGCGAGCGGATCGACCTCGCAGTGCCGGGCGTGCTGGCACTCTCGGTCATCTCGTCCGCCTTCACGTCCCAGGCCATCGCCACCGGCTTCGACCGCCGCTACGGCGTCCTGCGCTATCTCGGGGTGACACCGCTGGGACGCTCCGGGCTGATCTCCGCCAAGGTGCTCGCCACCCTCACGGTGCTCGCCATCCAGGTCGTCGTGCTCGGCGCGCTCGGCCTCGCCCTCGGTTGGCGGCCATCACTCGTCGGCGTGCTGCCGGCCCTCGTGTTCGTCGTGGTGGGCACGTGGGCCTTCGTCGCCCTGGCCCTCCTCGTCGGGGGAACCCTGCGTGCCGAGGCCGTCCTGGCCCTGGCCAACCTCCTCTGGGTCCTCTTCCTCACGGTCGGCGGTGTCGTCGTGCCTCGCACGCAGCTGCCGGACGTCCTGGCCGGACCTGCTGCGTTCCTCCCCTCCGCGGCGCTCGGCGACGGCCTGCGGGCCGCGTTCGTCGACGGCGCCCTGAACGGCCCGGCGTTCCTCGTCGTCCTCGGGTGGGCAGGCGCAGCGAGCCTCCTCGCGGCGCGGCTCTTCACCTTCGACGACTGACGGCACGAGACTGCGACTCGTCGCGCGGCGACCAGCTGACCTGGAGGGACAGTGTTCGACTTCATCCTCGGCCTTCCGATGCACGCGCTCGTCATCCACGGCCTCGTCGTCCTCGTGCCGCTCCTCGCCGTCCTCGCCACGCTCTTCGCCGTCCTGCCGAGGTGGCGCGATCCGCTGCGCTGGCCCGCCGCTGTGGGCGCCGTGGTTTCCGGTGCGCTGGCGTGGGTCGGCGCGGCCAGCGGTGAGGCCCTGCTCGTCCGGGTGTCCCAGGTCCGGGCCGCCACGACCGACTTCGACCTCGTCCAGACCCACGTCGACGCCGGCTACCGGGTCCGCCTGGCGGCCACGGTCTTCATGGTGGTCGTCCTCGCCGCCACCTGGCTCCTCCGGCCCGCGTCCGACCAGGACAGCACCACTCGTCCGCTCCAGACCCTCGTCGTCATCCTGGTGGTCCTGTCCAGCCTGGTCCTCGTGGTGACCATCGTGCTCGCCGGGCACGCCGGCAGCGCGGCCGTGTGGTCCGACGTCGGCTGAACGACACCGCACGCCCGCGTGGCCACTCGCGTCTGTGGGGCGGGCCCAGCGGCCACGAGCGGTGCGCCTCTGGTCCGCGGTCTGGTCGAGGCGGTCTCCCGCAGGGCGGTGCGTCGTGGGACCCCGGGCGGGCATACGCTCTCAGTCGTGTCAACGCCTACGTCCGCGCCGCCGCAACCGGCCTCGACCTCGATCCTGGGTCGCTGGGTGCGTCCCATCCTCGTCGCCAACCTCGTCGCCGAGGTCGGCATCGTCGTCACCGGCGGGGTCGTCCGGCTCACCGGGAGCGGCCTCGGCTGCTCGACCTGGCCCGAGTGCCAGCCCGGCTCGTTCACGCCCGTCCGCACCCCCGAGAGCCAGTACCACGACCTCATCGAGTTCGGGAACCGCACCCTGACCGGCGTGTTGGCCGTCCTCGCAGTCCTCTCCGTGTGGGCCGTCGTGTCGACCTGGCCGGACCGCCGTCGGATGCACTTCGTCGCCTACGGCGTCGCCATCGGAGTCGTCGCGCAGGCCGTGGTCGGCGGGATCACGGTGCGCACCGGGCTCAACCCGTGGACCGTGATGTTCCACTTCCTCATGTCGATGGTCCTCATCAGCCTGTCCACCGCGCTCGTGCGCGGCGCACACGACGGCGAGTCCGGTCCCGGGGAGCTCACCGTCCACCCCCTGACCCACCGTCTCGCGTGGGCCACCGCGGCCGTCGGCGTCGTCGTCCTCCTCCTCGGTGTCGTCGTGACCGGCTCCGGTCCCCACTCGGGCGATGCGGACACGCCGGCCCGCACCGGCTTCGACCCCCGCTTCGTGTCGTGGATGCATGCAGATGCAGTGATGCTCTTCGTCGGGCTGGTGATCGCCACGATCGTCGCGGTGCGGCTCACCGCGACCGAGGCCCGGACGAAGCGGGCCTGGGACCTTGTCCTCTACGTCACGGTCCTGCAGGGCTTCATCGGCTACGTGCAGTACTTCACCGGCCTGCCCGAGCTGCTCGTGCTGCTCCACATGCTCGGTGCCAGCCTGCTCGTCGTCGTGCTGACGAACGGGCTGCTCGAGACCCGCCGACTCCCGGTCTAGCCGGGCCACCAGCCCCCTCCCCCGGCTACGTTGGCCCCGTGGACCACCCACAACCGACCCTGCGCGACGGCGACCTCGTGCTGCGCCCCTGGGACCCCGCGGACGCAGCGGAGTCGGTAGGGCTGCAGGACCCCGAGCTGAGCCGGTGGCCCGACCTGCCGGCGCCGGGCGCCACCGTCCAGGAGCACTCGGCCTGGGTGCGTGAGAAGCACGCCGAGTGGGCTGACTCCCGGTCCACCGCGACCTTCCTCGTGGAGTGGCAGGGCCAGGTTGCCGGATCCGTCGAGGTGCGCCGGGTGCGTGAGGGAGTGGGCTCGCTGTCCTGGCTCGTCTACGCCCCCTACCGCCGCCGAGGCATCGCCAGCCGCGCCGTGCGGCTGCTCGTGGAGTTCGCCTTCGGCGACCTCGGCCTCGGCCGCGTCGAGGCCCGCGTCAACCCGCTCAACCGCCCGGCCCTCGGCGTCGCACTGCGCGCCGGTCTGCGTCGCGAGGGACTCCTCCGCTCCGACGTGCAGGTCGGGGATGAGACGCACGACACCGTGCTGTTGGGACGGCTCACGGACGACCCCGCCCCCGGCAGCCGCGAGGGCTTCACCGCCATGCTCGACTCGGCCCTGCCGGTCAAGCGGGCCATCGCCCAGGGCGTCCTGCGCAACGAGACCGGCGACGTCCTGCTCTGCGAGCTGGCCTACAAGTCCGAGTGGGACCTCCCCGGTGGCGTCGTCGACCCGGGCGAGTCACCCGCCACCTGTGTCGTCCGCGAGGTGCAGGAGGAGCTCGGCCTCGTCGTCACGCCGCAGCGGCTCCTGGCCGTGAACTGGATGCCACCATGGCTCGGCTGGCGCGACGCGGTCCTGCTCGTCTTCGACCTCGGAACCGTCAGGTCCGACATCGTCGACGAGCTCGTCCTCGAGGACCGGGAGATCCGTGCCGTGCACTGGGCGCCCGAGTCGGTCTGGACGGCGAAGGTTGCGCCCTACACGGTCCGCATGCTCCGGTCGCTCGCCAGCCGGAGCGACGAGGCCGGCGCGATCCCCTACCTCGAGGACGGACTGCCGAGGCTCGAGGGCCACGGCGAGACGTGACTGCCACGCCCGTGCGGGACCGAGCCCAGCGGCATACGTCCGCTGTCGACCGAGTGGCTCAGTCGACCGGGTGGCTCAGGAGAGCCCGGGCAGGGCCAGGTGCCAGATGGGGTCGAGTGCCACCCCGACGAAGAGGATCGTCAAGTAGGTGATCGAGAAGTGGAAGAGCCGCATCGGGCGGAGCTTGGACTCGGGAGCGCCGGCGCGGGCCGAGGAGAGCAGCCGGTGGGCCTCCGCCAGGAAGAGCACCCCGGCGCCGACCGCCGTCAGCGTGTAGATCCAGCCCATCGCCCCGACCGGGACCAGCGCGAGGGACGTGAGGACCATCGCCCACGCGTAGAGGACGATCTGCCGCGCGACGACCACCATCTCCTCCAGGACCGGCAGCATCGGGACATCCGCCTTGGCGTAGTCCTGCTTGAAGCGCATCGACAGCGGCCAGTAGTGCGGAGGCGTCCAGAAGAAGATCACCATGAAGAGGATGAAGGCCGACCAGCTGATCGAGTTGGTCACGGCCGACCAGCCGATCAGGACCGGCATGCAGCCGGCCGCGCCGCCCCAGACGATGTTCTGTGCCGTGCGTCGCTTGAGCAGCAGCGTGTAGCCGAAGACGTAGAACAGCAGGGCGGCGAGCGACAGCCAGGCGCTCAGCCAGTTGACGAGCAGGCCCAGCCACAGCGTGGAGACGACGGTGAGGACGGCCCCGAAGACGAGCGCGCCGCGCGGGCTGATCGTGCCGGTGACCAGCGGCCGCTTGCTCGTGCGGTGCATCACCGCGTCGATGTCGCGGTCGATGTAGCAGTTGAGTGTGTTGGCCGCTCCGGCCGACAGCGTGCCGCCGACGAGGGTCGCCAGAACGAGCAGGAGGTTGGGAACACCTCCTGCGGCGAGGAACATGACGGGGATCGTGGTGATGAGCAGCAGCTCGATGATCCGCGGCTTCATCAGTGAGACGTACTGGCCGACCAGGAACCGCAGGCCGCTGCCGTCCGGGCCCGAGAGCGCCGACAGCTCGGCGCGGGCGTCCACCGTAGTCATGCAGTCCTTGTCTTCCGTCGCTGATCCGTCGCGCCCGACAGTCCGGTGCTCCGGTGACAGGCAAGTCTGGCCCGAAGTCTAGCCCGTACTTTGGCGGATAACGGCGAGAGGTCCTGCCGGTGGGGAAGGACCGTGGGTATGGGAGCCCCGAGCAGTCCCCGGCAACTCCCTGCACGTCGTGCCCCGCCTCACAGCCCACGCACTAGGCTCGTCCCCGTACGTGCCGCCCCGCACCCGGCCCAGAAGGAGACCGCCCCCGTGCCTACCCCGACCAGTGCAACCGCCACTGCACCTGCCACGGAGAGCAAGCCCAGTCGATCGAGGTCGGCGACCAAGGACCCCTTGGCCGGACGGGACCCGCGCCTCCCCCGGCCGGTCTGTGAGGGGGCCGGCTGGTCCGACCTCGACGTGCGAGCCGTCGACAGCGCGCGGCTGCTCGCGGCCGACGCGGTGCAGAAGGTGGGCAACGGCCACCCCGGGACGGCCATGTCACTGGCCCCGCTCGCGTACCTGCTCTACCAGAACGTCATGCGCCACGACCCGGCCGACCCGGCCTGGCTCGGTCGCGACCGGTTCGTGCTGTCAGCGGGGCACTCGAGCCTGACTCAGTACGTCCAGCTCTACCTCAGCGGCTACGGCCTCGAGCTCGACGACCTCAAGGCGCTGCGCACGTGGGGCTCGAAGACGCCCGGTCACCCCGAGGTCCACCACACGGCCGGGGTGGAGATCACGACCGGACCGCTCGGCTCAGGTCTGGCCTCCGCCGTCGGGATGGCGATGGCCCAGCGCCGCCAGCGCGGCCTCTTCGACCCCGATGCCGACCCGGGGACCAGCCCGTTCGACCACCACGTCTACGTCATCGCGTCCGACGGGGACCTGCAGGAGGGTGTGACGCACGAGGCCTGCGCGCTCGCCGGCCACCAGGAGCTCGGCAACCTCACCGTCGTCTACGACGCCAACCAGATCTCGATCGAGGACGACACCGACATCGCCTTCAGCGAGGACGTCGCCAAGCGCTACGAGGCCTACGGCTGGCACGTCGTCACCGTCGACTGGCGGGGCGACGGCGACGGCGACCGCTACGTCGAGGACGTCGACGCGCTCCTCGCCGCCATCCGCTCCGGCGACGCCGAGCCGAACCGGCCGACGCTCGTCATCCTGCGCACGATCATCGCCTGGCCCGCCCCGACCAAGCAGGACACGGGCAAGTCCCACGGGTCCGCGCTCGGCGCCGAGGAGGTCGCCGCGACGAAGGAGCTGCTCGGCTTCGACCCCGAGAAGTCGTTCGTCGTGGAGCCCGCCGTCCTCAAGCGGGCCCGCGAGGTCGTCAAGCGCGGCAAGGCCGCCCACCGGGAGTGGGACAAGTCCTACAAGGCGTGGCGCAAGGCGAACCCCGACCGCGCTGCCCTGCTCGACCGGGTCGTGGCCGGGAAGGCACCCGAGGGACTGACCAAGGCGCTGCCCACGTTCCCTGCCGACGCCAAGGGCGTGGCGACCCGGGCCGCCTCGGGCAAGGTGCTGACCGCCCTCGCCTCCGTCATGCCCGAGTTGTGGGGCGGCTCGGCCGACCTCGCCGAGTCCAACAACACGACGATGGAGGGCGAGCCGTCCTTCATCCCCACCTCCAGGCAGACCGACGCGTGGCAGGGCCACCCCTACGGGCGGACTCTCCACTTCGGCATCCGCGAGCACGGGATGGGGATGATCCTCAACGGCATCGCTCTCGAGGGCCTGACCCGGCCCTACGGTGGCACGTTCCTCGTCTTCTCCGACTACATGCGTCCCGCGGTCCGGCTCGCCGCCCTTCAGCAGCTGCCGGTCACCTACGTGTGGACGCACGACTCGATCGGCCTCGGCGAGGACGGCCCGACCCACCAGCCGGTCGAGCACCTCGCCGCGCTGCGCGCCATCCCCGGGCTCGACGTCGTGCGACCCGCCGACGCCAACGAGACCGCGGCCGCGTGGGCCCACATCCTCACCAACGCGACCGGGCCGACGGCCCTCGCCCTGACCCGCCAGGCCGTCCCCACGTGGGACCGGCGGATCCACGGCAAGGCGAGCGGCACGGCCAAGGGTGCCTACGTCCTCGTCGAGGAGTCCCGCCCCGGCGACCCCGACGTCGTCCTCGTCGCGACCGGATCGGAGGTGCAGCTCGCCGTGGAGGCCGCGGAGCGCCTCGAGAAGGCCCGGATCGCCACCCGCGTGGTGTCGATGCCCTGCCGTGAGTGGTTCGAGAAGCAGTCGAAGAGCTACCAGAACAAGGTGCTCCCCCCGTCCGTGCGAGCTCGCGTCAGCGTCGAGGCCGGTGTCTCGATGGGCTGGCACGACATCGTCGGCGACGCCGGTCGCACCATCAGCCTCGAGCACTTCGGCGCCTCGGCCGACTACCAGACCGTCTTCCGGGAGTTCGGCATCACCTCCGACGCCGTCGTCAAGGCCGCCAAGGAGTCGATCAAGGCCGCCCGCGAGGCGGTCCACGCGCCCGGCATCACCGAGACCAACCCGCGCAAGCGCTCGGGGAGCGGCGACACCGACGTGTCGAGCAAGACCCCCCGGGCCGCCGCCAAGAAGTCCGCGACCGCGCACACCTCGAACTCGAAGAGGAAGTGACCACCATGACGAACCCCAACACCAAGGCCCTGTCCGACGCCGGTGTCTCCATCTGGCTGGACGACCTGTCCCGGGAGCTGCTCGAGACCGGGAAGATCGCGGAGCTCATGGAGGAGCGCAACGTGGTCGGCCTGACCTCCAACCCGTCGATCTTCCAGGCCGCCCTGTCCAAGGGCGACCGCTACAACGAGGACCTCGGCGCGCTGACGGCCGCAGGCAAGAACGTCGACGAGGTCGTCCACGAGCTGACGACCGCGGACGTGCGGGAGGCCTGCGACCTCTTCCGCCCCCTCTACGACCGGACGGGCGGGGTCGACGGACGCGCCTCGATCGAGGTGGACCCCCGCCTCGCCCACGACACCGAGGCGACGATCGCCCAGGCCAAGCAGATGTACGCCGACGTCGACCGGCCCAACGTCCTCATCAAGATCCCGGCGACCAAGGCGGGGCTGCCGGCGATCACGGCCGTGATCGCCGAGGGCATCAGCGTCAACGTCACCCTGATCTTCTCGCTCGACCGCTACCGCGCGGTGATGAACGCCTACCTCGAGGGCCTCGAGAAGGCCCACGCTGCCGGCACGGACCTCTCGACCATCCACTCCGTGGCCTCGTTCTTCGTCTCCCGCGTGGACACCGAGATCGACAGGCGGCTCGACGAGATCGGGACGGACGAGGCGAAGGCTCTGCGTGGCCAGGCCGGCGTCGCCAACGCCCGGCTGGCCTACCAGGCCTTCGAGGAGGTCTTCAGCACACCGAGGTGGCGCAGCCTGGCCGACGAGGGGGCCAACCCCCAGCGCCCGCTGTGGGCCTCGACCGGGGTCAAGGACCCCGCCTACTCGGACACCCTCTACGTCACCGAGCTCGTGGCCCCAGGAGTGGTCAACACCATGCCGGGCAAGACCCTCGAGGCGACCGCCGACCACGGCGAGGTCCGCGGCGACACGATCACCGGCTCCTACGCCGAGGCCGCAGCCGTCCTCGACGCCTTGGCGGCCCAGGGCGTGTCCTACACCGAGGTGGTGGCCCTGCTCGAGGACGAAGGCGTCGACAAGTTCGAGAAGTCCTGGGGCGAGCTGCTCGACGGCGTCGCCGCGGAGATGGAGAAGGTGCGGGCATGAGCTCCCTCTCCGTGAGCGCCTCAGGGGCGGCCGCGGACGCCATCGAGCAGCACGTGCCCGACCTCGTGCGCGACGCGGTGGCCAGTCGTCTCTTCGCCCAGGACGCCGGACTCTGGGGTCCGGAGGCCGAGCCAGAGGCGGGCGAGCGGCTCTCCTGGGTCGGCCTGGCCCGGTCGTCCCGACCGCTCGTCGGTGAGATCGCCGCGCTGCGGGACGCGTTGGCGCAGCAGGGCCTCGATCACGTGGTCCTCTGCGGCATGGGCGGGTCGTCGCTCGCTCCCGAGGTCATCTGCGCCACTGCCGGCCGTCCCCTCGTCGTGCTCGACTCCTCCGACCCCGACTACGTGCGCCGCGCGATCTCCGACGACCTCGAGCACACCGTGGTCGTCGTCTCGAGCAAGTCGGGCTCCACGGTCGAGACGGACTCCCAGCGCCGCGCCTACGAGCAGGCCTTCACGGACGCCGGCATCGACCCCGCCGAGCGCATCGTCGTCGTGACCGACCCGGGCAGCCCCCTGGACCAGGAGGCGCGGGCCAAGGGCTACCGCGTCGTCAACGCCGACCCCGACGTGGGCGGGCGCTACTCGGCGCTCACCGCCTTCGGGCTCGTGCCGAGCGGGCTCGCCGGCGTCGACGTCGCCGCCCTGCTCGACGAGGCAGAGTCGGTCGCCGACCTGCTCGCCGCGGACGACGACGCCAACCCGGCGCTTCGACTCGGCGCCGCAATGGGCGGCACCACCCCGCTGCGCGACAAGCTCGTCCTCGTCGAGGACGGGTCGGGCATCCACGGTTTCGCCGACTGGGCGGAGCAGCTCATCGCGGAGTCGACCGGCAAGGACGGCACGGGCGTGCTGCCCGTCGTGGTCGAGTCGGACGACGCCCCCGAGCTGGCCTGGGCGGCACCGGACGTGCTCGTGGCCCGACTCGTGGCCACCGACGACGACACCCGACCCGAGGGCGACGCGGTCCGCATCGGCGGGACGCTGGGCGCCCAGCTCCTCCTGTGGGAGGCGGCCACCGCCGTGGCCGGCCGGCTGCTCGGCATCAACCCCTTCGACCAGCCCGACGTCGAGTCGGCCAAGCAGGCAGCCCGAGGGCTCCTCGAGCAGGGGGCCCGGGAAGCCAGCCCGGCGGCATACGTCGACGGAGCCGTGGAGGTCCGCTCTCTCGGCGGGGACTGGCTCCCCACGGGCTCAGGTTCGTCGGCGCCGGCGGCGCGCACCGTCTCGGACGCCGTGGAGGCACTGCTCGGCCAGGTCGGCGAGCGGGGTTACGTCGCGGTGATGGCCTACCTCGACCGGCTCGGCGACGCCGAGCTGGCCGACTGCCGCAGCGCGCTGGCGGCCCGGACGCAGCGCCCCACGACCTTCGGCTGGGGGCCGCGGTTCCTCCACTCCACCGGCCAGTTCCACAAGGGGGGCCCGGCCGTCGGCGTCTACGTCCAGATCACCTCGGCCCCACGCGAGGACCTCGCGGTCCCCGGTCGCGACTTCACGTTCGGCCAGTTCATCGCCGCCCAGGCGGGTGGGGACGCGCAGGTCCTCGCGGACCATGGTCGCCCGGTGCTCCAGCTGCACCTGACCGACCACGACGCCGGTCTGGCGCAGGTGCTGGCAGCGCTGCGCTCGGGTGACCACGGATGAGCCCAGCGCGAGTCGCGCCGGGCGTCAACCCGCTTCGCGATCCCGAGGACAAACGACTCCCCCGGATCGCTGGCCCGTGCGGGCTGGTGCTCTTCGGGGTCACCGGAGACCTGGCCCGCAAGAAGCTCATGCCGGCCGTCTACGACCTGGCCAACCGTGGCCTGCTCCCACCCGGCTTCTCGCTCGTGGGCTTCGCCCGGCGCGACTGGGCTACCCAGGACTTCGGCAAGGTCGTCCACGACGCGGTCCGGCAGTACGCCCGCACGCCGTTCAGCGACGACGTGTGGCGCAACCTGTCCGAGGGGTTCCGGTTCGTCCCCGGGACCTTCGACGACCCGGCCGCCTTCGACCTGCTCACCCAGACGGTCCACGAGCTCGACGCCGAGCGCGGCACCGGGGGCAACCACGCCTTCTACCTGTCGGTGCCGCCGGCGTTCTTCGCGCCGGTGTGCGAGCAGCTCGAGCGCTGCGGCCTGACCACCTCCACCGGTGACTCCTGGCGCCGCGTCGTCATCGAGAAGCCCTTCGGCCACGACCTGCGGTCCGCCCAGGAGCTCAACCGGATCGTCGAGAAGGTCTTCCCGCCGGACAGCGTCTTCCGGATCGACCACTACCTCGGCAAGGAGACGGTCCAGAACCTGCTCGCGCTGCGCTTCGCCAACCAGCTGTTCGAGCCGGTCTGGAACTCCCACTACGTCGACCACGTGCAGATCACGATGGCCGAGGACATCGGCATCGCGGGACGGGCCGGCTACTACGACGGGATCGGCGCGGCCCGCGACGTCATCCAGAACCACCTCCTCCAGCTGCTCGCACTGACGGCGATGGAGGAGCCCGTGTCCTTCGATGCGACCGACCTGCGTGCCGAGAAGGAGAAGGTTCTCTCCGCGGTGCGGCTGCCCGACGACCTCGACGCCCACGCCGCACGAGGCCAGTACGCCGCCGGCTGGCAGGGTGCCACAGAGGTCCCCGGCTATCTCGAGGAGGATGGCGTCGACACGAACTCCAAGACGGAGACGTTCGCTGCCGTCACCCTGGAGGTGGACACGCGACGCTGGGCCGGCGTGCCCTTCTACCTGCGCGCCGGCAAGCGCCTCGGCAAGCGGGTCACCGAGATCGCCGTCGTCTTCAAGCGGGCGCCCCACCTGCCGTTCGCGCACACCGCGACGGAGGAGCTGGGCCAGAACGCCATCGTGATCCGCGTCCAGCCGGACGAGGGCGTCACGATCCGCTTCGGCTCGAAGGTCCCCGGGGCCCAGATGGACATCCGGGACGTGACGATGGACTTCGGCTACGGCTCGTCCTTCACGGAGGCTTCGCCCGAGGCCTATGAGCGCCTCATCCTCGACGTGCTGCTCGGGGACCCGCCCCTCTTCCCGCGCCACGAGGAGGTCGAGCTGTCCTGGCGGATCCTCGACCCCCTGATCAAGCACTGGGCGCGGAGCGGCAAGCCGGAGCAGTACCCTGCCGGGACCTGGGGCCCGGCATCCGCCCACGCCATGCTCGCCCGAGACGGCCGGACCTGGAGGATGCCGTGATCAGGGACCTGACCGACACGACGACGAAGGAAATCAGCAAGACCCTGGTGCGCACCCGCAACGAGGTCGGCGCCATGGCGCTCGGCCGGGTGCTCACGCTCGTCATCGTCGTGGACGACATCGATGCCTCCGAGGCGATCGACGTGGCCAACCACGCCAGCCGCCAGCACCCTTGTCGCATCATCGTCGTCATCGCCGGGGACCGGCGCGGGCGCCAGCGGCTCGACGCGCAGATCCGGCTCGGGGGCGACGCAGGGGCGAGCGAGATCGTCGTGCTGCGCCTCTACGGTCCGCTCGCGAAGCACGGCCCCAGTGTCGTCGTCCCGCTGTTGCTGCCGGACTCCCCCATCGTCGCCTGGTGGCCCGGCGAGGCCCCGAGTGACGTGGCGAGCGACCCGATCGGGGCGATGGCGCAGCGGCGGATCACGGACGCGGCGCAGCACCGCAACTCGCGGCTGATGCTCAAGAAGCGGGCCCAGACCTACCAGCCCGGCGACACGGACCTCTCGTGGACCCGGATCACTCGCTGGCGCGGCCTCCTCGCCGCCGCCCTCGACCAGCCGCCGCACGAGCCGGTGACCAGGGCGGTGGTCTCCGGCGCGCCGGACTCGCCGTCCACGGACCTGCTCGCGGCCTGGCTGGCCTATCGCCTCAAGGTGCCGGTCCAGCGGGTCGCGACGCCGCGCGGCTCCGGCATCAGCGCCGTGCGACTCGAGCGCAAGAGTGGCCCGATCGATCTCGTCCGGCCCGGCGACACGGTCGCGACCCTCTCCCAGCCGGGGCAGCCGGACCGTCGGATCACGTTGCCGCGTCGCGAGGCCCGCGAGATCCTCGCCGACGAGCTGCGCCGTCTCGACCCCGACAACACCTACGAGGACGCGCTGCTGCACGGACTCTCCAAGCTCAAGCCGGTCCGCCAGTCGGCAGCCGCTGCGGCCAAGGCGGGCACGGCGCCCGACCCCGAGCGAGCCCGACGCCTCGCCGACCGGTTGGGGCGCGACGACTCGGCGAAGGAGGCGATGGCGATGATCACGGCGCCGCCTGCGCCGGATCGCTCCAAGACCGAGCAGGTCCACTCGGCCACGGTCCGCAAGCTGGCCGGCAAGAAGACGCCGCGTGAGAAGGAGACCGCGGCGAAGCCCCCCGCGAGAAAGAAGCCGTCGTCATGACCGCGGCGCCACACCCGGCCGTCGTCGTCCACCCGGACAAGCAGTCGCTCGCCGACGCTGCCGCCGCCCGCCTCGTGCCCGCGCTGCTCGACGCGCAGGGACGCTCAGGCGAGGCTCAGGTCGTCCTGACCGGTGGCTCGCTCGGCTCTGAGATCATCCGGTCGTTGACCCGGGTGCCCGGCCGCACGGCGGTCGACTGGAGCCGCGTGCGGGTCTGGTGGGGCGACGAGCGCTTCCTCCCCCGTGGACATGCCGACCGCAACGACACGCAGAACGACGAGGCGGGGCTCAGCACCCTGGGCCTCGACCCGGCCAAGGTGCACCGGGTGCCGGGCCCGGACGAGGTCGCCAGCGCCGAGGCGGGTGCAGCCGCCTACGCCGACACGCTCGCGCAGCACGGGACCGAGCCCTTCGACGTCCTCATCCTCGGGGTCGGACCGGACGGGCACGTCGCCTCACTCTTCCCGCACCACGACGC
>NZ_JAPFQL010000032.1 GCF_028446585.1 Intrasporangium calvum | reverse complement strand
GGCGTGTCCCGTCGGCGGGACACGCCACCATCTGCTCTCCGTGGTCGGACGCCTCGCGTAGGCTCCGGGCGTGACCTTCTGGCGGCGGTGGACGGACTACCGGCGAGCGCAGCGCGACCGGATGGCGCAGCTTCGTGCCCACCAGCACGACTCAGAGGCCGGGACCAGACCTGACGAGCACCCCGAGCCGCCGCCCGCATCCGGCACCGCTCCGGTTGACGCCTACGGCACCCTCCCCCTCGGCGGGGCCGATCCCGGGACGGCCGAAGCCGACGAGGTCCTCGGTCGGGCTCGGCGCGGCCGCGACTTCGGCAGCGCCGGCACCCCCTTCAACCGGCAGTCCCCCTTCTACGTCGGCTTCGTCGGCGCGATCGGCGTCCTGACCGCCTACGCCGTCGTCCAGGCGATCGGGCGGCTCGACACGACGATCACGCTGCTGCTCGTCTCGCTCTTCCTCACCCTGGCCCTCAACCCGCTCGTCGAAGGCCTCGTGCGGCAGGGCCTGCGCCGCGGCCTCGCCGTGACGATCGTCTTCCTCGGGCTGCTCGGCGTCTTCACCCTGC
Source organism: Intrasporangium calvum (assembly GCF_028446585.1). Classification (GTDB taxonomy): domain Bacteria; phylum Actinomycetota; class Actinomycetes; order Actinomycetales; family Dermatophilaceae; genus Intrasporangium; species Intrasporangium calvum_A. The sequence continues at coordinate 31,275 of NZ_JAPFQL010000032.1, read as the reverse complement.
TCGGCATGGTCGTCGTGCCACCCGTCGCCTCCCAGGGCACCGAGCTCGCCGAAAACGCCCCCCGCATGCTCGACGACCTGCTGCGCAAACCGTGGGTCCAGGACGTCGACCACCGCTACCAGGTGGTCCAGCGGATCCAGGAGGAGATCAACCACCGGCTCGCTGACGGCAACCTGTGGGCCGGCATCTTCGGCGGGGTGCTCGACGCCGGCCGGATCATCGCGTCGGGCGTCTTCAGCATCCTGACGGTGCTCGTCCTGACGCTCTACTTCCTCGCCTCGCTCCCGTCAGTCAAACAGGCCGGCTACGCGCTCGTCCCTGCCAGCCGGCGGCCGCGGTTCATCTCCCTCGCCGAGGAGATCATGCGCCGGGTCGGCTCCTACGCCATCGGCCAGGTCGCGGTCGCGGCGACCAACGCCTTCTTCGCGTGGATCATGATGAGCCTGCTCGACCTCCAGTTCGCCGCGGTCCTGGCCGTCGCCGTGGGGCTGCTCGGGCTGATCCCGATGGTCGGCGCGACGCTCGGGGCGTCGGTCGTCGCGCTCGTCGCGTTCTTCGACGAGCCGAAGAAGGCCCTCATCGTCATCATCTACTTCGTCATCTACCAGCAGCTCGAGAACTACGCCGTCATGCCGCGCATCATGCAGCAGACGGTCGCGGTCCCGGGCGCGCTGACGGTGGTGGCCGCGCTCGCCGGGGGCACCCTGCTCGGCATCCTCGGTGCGCTGCTCGCAATCCCGTTCGCCGCGGGGGCGCTGCTGCTCTACGAGGAAGTCCTGGTCCCGAGACAGCTGCGCCACTAGCGGGCGCGGACTGAGGTCAGGGGTCGCCGGCGCCTTCGGAGAGAATGCGGCATGGCCGACCTGCGCACCCGCTTCCCCTGGACGACCACGATGCCGCTCGTCGCGTTGCTCGCGCTGGTGGCGACCTGGGGTCGCGACCTCAACGCCATGGCCTTCGTCCTCGTCGCGCTGCTCCTCGGTGCTGCGGTGCTCGCCGCCGTCCATCACGCGGAGGTGGTGGCCCACCGGGTCGGCGAGCCCTACGGCTCCATCGCGCTCGCCGTCGCCGTCACGATCATCGCGAGTCGTATGCCGCTGGGCTCGGCCGCGCTCCGCCGCTGCGGTGCGTGAGTGACTGGCTCAGCGGTAGGCGCTGCCGGAGGGCCGGGCATCCCGGCGCTGCCAGCAGCCGGTGTGCCAGTGTCGCCGGTCCCCGAGGCCACCGACCCCCTCGGCCGGCCAGACGACGACGTGCGGCACGCCGGGGGCGATGTCCTGCTGGCAGCCGGGACAGAGGTAGGCGCGCGTCGCGGTGGCACCGCTCACCGCTCGGACGGTCCAGCGGGTGCCGCGGTAGGTGTCCTCCCGCGTCGAACCGCCCTGGATCCGGACGACGTCCAGTGGCACGTGCGGGCGCGCGTGCTTGCTGGGGCGGCGGCGGGACGGCATACCCACCATTGTCCGCCACCAATCGAAAGAGCAGTTCACGACACCGCCGTGTCGCGAACTGCTCTTTCGATTGTGGGGAGGGTGTCGCGAACTGCTCTTTCGATCAGGCGTGGGTGCGGAAGCCGCGGCCCGTCTTGCGGCCGAGGTAGCCCGCCGTGACGAGGTGCTCGAGGAGCGGCGCCGGCGCATACCCGCGCTCCCGGAACTCCAGGTAGAGCTCGCGCTCGATCGCCAGGGACACGTCGAGCCCGACGACGTCCAGCAGCTCGAACGGGCCCATCGGCAGCGAGCAGCCGGTCTTCATGGCGGTGTCGATGTCGTCGGCCGTCGAGTAGTTCGCCTCGAGCATCTTCACCGCGTCGTTGAGGTAGGGGAAGAGCAGCGCGTTGACGATGAAGCCGGCGCGGTCTCCGCAGGTCACGGGGTGCTTGCCGACCTTGGTGCACACGTCCTGGACGGTCGCGACGACGTCCTCGGCCGTCGAGACGGTGTGGACGACCTCGACGAGCTTCATCACCTGGGCCGGGTTGAAGAAGTGCATCCCAATGACGTCCTGGGGACGCTTCGTCGCGGAGGCGCAGTCGATGACCGGCAGGGACGACGTCGTCGTGGCGAGGATGGCGCCCGGCTTGCAGATCTCGTCGAGGTTCTCGAAGAGGGCCTTCTTGACGCCGAGGTCCTCGACGACCGCCTCGACGACGATGTCGACGTCCGCGAGGTCGTCGAGCCGGGTGGTGCCGGCGATCCGGGCGAGAGCGGCGTCGCGCTCCTCCTCGGTCGTCTTGCCGCGCTGGACCGCCTTCTCGAGGCTGCGTGCGAGCGCCGAGCGGACCCCCTCGACCTTCGACTCGGCGCGGGCGACGTAGACCACGTCGTAGCCGGCCTTGGCGAAGACCTCGATGATGCCCGTCGCCATGGTGCCGGAGCCGACGACGCCGACGCGGGAGATCTGGCGCAGTGGGACCTCGTGATCGCCGTTGGGCTTGGGGGTCAGGTGGTCGTCGACGACCTGGGAGCTGCCGGGCGCGGCGTAGGTGTAGAACCCGCGGCCGGTCTTGCGGCCCTTGAGGCCGGCGCTGACCATCTGCTTGATGATCGGACTCGGCGCGTGGAGCCGGTCGCGGCCCTGCTTGTACATCGTGTCGAGGATCTCGTAGGCGGTGTCGAGCCCGATGAGGTCCATCAGCGCGAGCGGACCCATCGGGTAGCCGCACCCGAGCTTCATCGCGGCGTCGATGTCCTCGCGCGTGGCGTACTTGCTCTCGTACATCGACACGGCGTGGTTGAGGTAGCCGAAGAGCAGCGCGTTGGCGATGAACCCGGCCTTGTCGCCGACCACGACGGGCCGCTTGCCGAGCCGCTCGGCCAGGCCCTTGACCCGCTCGAAGATGTCGTCGGCAGTGACGACGGTCTTGATGACCTCGACGAACTGCATGACGGGGGCCGGGTTGAAGAAGTGCATGCCCACGACCCGCTTGGGGTTGCTCGTGGCCACGGCGATCTCGGTGACCGGCAGCGAGGAGGTGTTGGTCGCGAGGATCGCGTCGTCGGCGACGATCTGGTCGAGCTTCGCGAAGATCTCCTTCTTCAGCTCGAGCTTCTCGGGGACGGCCTCGATGACGAGCTGGCAGTCCTTGAGCTGGCCCATGTCGGAGGTGAACTGCACGCGCCCGATCAGCGCCGCCTCGTCCTCCGCGGACAGCTTGCCGCGCGCCACGGCGCGGCTGGTGGAGTTGGTGAGGTGCTCGCGCCCTCGCTCGACGGCGTCGTCGTCGACCTCGACCGCAACGACGTCGATGCCGTTGCGTGCGAAGACCTCGACGATGCCGGCACCCATGGTGCCGAGTCCGATCACGCCTACCTTGGTGAAGTCACGAGCCATGGGGGGCAGTCTTCCAGAGGCCGTATGCCGCTCAAACCCGTCCCCGGGGTGACGCTCCACACGCGCGGGGCCGGGTCCACGACCCGCTGGGTCGGCTCGCGGACGCATGCGGGTTAGGGTGTCCCGGTGCGTCTCGTGATCGCCCGCTGCAGCGTCGACTATGACGGGCGGCTCACCGCCCACCTGCCCCTCGCGACCCGTCTGCTCCTCGTCAAGGCGGACGGTTCCGTCCTCGTCCACAGTGACGGAGGGTCCTACAAGCCGCTCAACTGGATGTCGCCGCCGTGCACCATGGTCGAGCTCGCACCGGAGGACGGACAGGCGGACGAGGGGGTCGTCGCGGTCTGGCGGGTCCAGCACGCGAAGTCGGAGGACCGGCTCACGGTGCACATCCACGAGGTGCTGCACGATTCGGCCCACGAGCTCGGAGTGGACCCGGGGCTCGTCAAGGACGGCGTGGAGGCCCATCTGCAGAAGCTGCTCGCCGAGCACATCCACACGCTCGGCCACGGCTGGTCCCTCGTCCGCCGCGAGTACATGACCGCCATCGGCCCGGTCGACATCCTGGCCAAGGACCACGCGGGCACCAGCGTCGCGGTGGAGATCAAACGGCGCGGCGAGATCGACGGGGTCGAGCAGCTGACCCGCTATCTGGAGCTGATGAACCGGGACCCGCTCCTCGCCCCGGTCTCCGGGGTGTTCGCCGCCCAGGTCATCAAGCCGCAGGCCCGGACGCTGGCCGAGGACCGGGGCATTCGCTGTGTCGTGCTCGACTACGACGCGCTCCGGGGCATCGACGACGCCGAGTCACGCCTCTTCTGAGCCCCGCGAAGGAGCGGGTCGTCAGCGGAACTGCGCGACGACGGTGACGAGCACCGGCGCCACGAGGAGCGCCGGCAACAGATCTCCGACCGGGATGTGCCGGACGTTGAGCAGCCGGAACGCGATGCCGACGAGCAGCAGCCCACCGGTCGCTGTGAGGGCGGCGATGTGCGCCTCGGGCACGACCGCGCCGAGAGTGACCCCGAGCAGGGTGAGCCCACCCTGGACCACCGCGACGGAGAGCGCGGAGAGCAGGACGCCCACTCCGAACGTCGACGCGAAGGCGACCGCGGCGAAGAAGTCGAGCGCCGACTTGAGCACGAGCTGGTCGATCCCCCGGCCGAGCCCGTCCGAGAGCGAGCCGAGGATCGTCAGTGGGCCGACGCAGAACAGGAGGGAGGCGGTGAGCCAACCCTCGATGAACCGCTCCCGCTCGGCGTGGTCGTGCTCCCCCTTGGCACCGCGCCGCTGCACCCAGCCCTGCACGACGCCGGCGAGCGACTCGAGCCGTTCCTCGATCCGCAGGAGGGCGCCGGTGATGCCGCCGATCAGCAGGGCACCGAGGACGATGAGGACGGGCACGCCTGAGCCGACCGCATCGGCCAGCGCAGGTGAGGTGACGTCGAGGGCGGAGAGGACCGCGACGAGCAGGGTGACCAGGCCGAGGCAGTCGGTGACGACCCGGCGGACCCGCTCGGGCAGCCGGTTGCCCGCGAGCATCCCCAGCGTCGCCCCGAGGAGCACCGCAATGACGTTGACCACGGTGCCGAGCCCGGGGAAGCCTCCATCCATGCCGGTCAGCGTAGGGGGCCGCCCCAGAGCCGCGGCCGGGGGTCTCGGCTACACGTCCTCGTCGAGGCTGTGCACGCTCGTGCCGTCCGCGTCGACGAGCATGAGCACCGGCTCGGTCGCAGCTCCCCCACGCACGACGACGACGGTCTCGCCGCGATGCCGGTCGACGACCTCCTGGAAGGCGTCGGTCCCGTCGTCGAGGTCGCCGTGGCTGCTGTGGCACGGCACGCCGAGGTCCTCCGCCAAGGTCTCGACGGGACCGGTGTCGGGGACGTCGTCAGCGGCATACACCGCCTGGACGCGTTCGCGGTAGAGCTGGGAGGCGAGCCACTTGACGTCGCCCAGCCCGCGGGGGGTGACGATGACGAGGCGGGCCGCGCACTGGAGGTCGCTCATGAGCCGACTGTATGCCGACTCACGGGGACAGGCCCACGTGTACCCCGGAAACCCGCATCGAGCGCGAGCCGAGTCAGGCGCCGGCGGGCTCCAGGGCGGCCAGGCCGCGCGAGGACCGGATGACGCCGACGATCTCACCCATGATCTCGTTGAGCCCGAAGTCCTTGGGCGTGAAGACCATCGCGACCCCGGCCTCGCGCAGGCGCGCCGCGTCCGACTCGGGGATGATGCCGCCCACGATGACGGGGACGTCACCCGCGCCGGCCGCGCGCAACCCGGCGAGGACCTCGGGGACGAGCTCCATGTGGGACCCGGACAGGATGGAGATCCCCACGACGTGGACATCCTCGGCGACGGCGGCGGCGACGATCTGCTCGGGGGTCAGCCGGATGCCTTGGTAGATCACCTCGAAGCCGGCGTCGCGGGCCCGGACCGCGACCTGCTCGGCGCCGTTGCTGTGACCGTCGAGCCCCGGCTTGCCGACGAGGATCCGCAGCTTCTCGCCGAGCTCCTCTCCCGTGCGGGCGACGGCAGCGCGGACCGCCGCCAGGGGACCACCGCCGGCGCCGGCCTCCGCGGAGGCCACCCCGACGGAACCACTGACGCCGGTCGGGGCGCGGTACTCGCCGAACTGCTCGCGCAGCGCGCCGGCCCACTCCCCCGTCGTCAGCTCCGCGCGGGCGCACTCGAGCGAGGCGGCCATCAGGTTGACGCCCGAGGCCGCGTCGGCCTTGAGTCGCTCGAGGGCCGCGGCGGCACGGTCGCGACGGTCCGGGTCTGCATCACGCCGGTCCCGCCAGGCCTGCACGGCTTCGGCCGCTGCCTTCTCGACGGTCGGGTCGACCGTCTGGATCGCGGTGCCGAGGTCCGCCGTCAGGGGGTTGGGCTCGGTCGTCTCGAACCGGTTGAGGCCCACGATGACCTCCTCACCGGCCTCGATCCGGCGCCGACGCTCGGCATGCGAGGCGACGAGGGCGGACTTCATGTAGCCGGACTCCACGGCCGCCACCGCCCCGCCCATCTCCTCGATCCGTGCCATCTCCGCGCTCGCGCCCTCGACCAGCTCGGCCACCTTGCGCTCCACGACGACCGACCCGGTGAAGAGGTCGTCGTACTCCAGCAGGTCGGACTCGAAGGCGAGCACCTGCTGCATCCGCAGGCTCCACTGCTGGTCCCAGGGCCGCGGGAGACCCAGGGCCTCGTTCCACGCCGGCAGCTGGATGGCGCGGGCGCGGGCGTCCTTGGACAGCGTCACGGCGAGCATCTCGAGGATGATGCGCTGCACGTTGTTCTCGGGCTGCGCCTCCGTGAGGCCCAGGCTGTTGACCTGGACGCCGTAGCGGAAGCGGCGGGCCTTGGCGTCGGTCACGCCATAGCGCTCGGTGGTCAGCCGGTCCCAGAGCTCGACGAAGGCCCGCATCTTGCACATCTCCTCGACGAACCGCACACCGGCGTTGACGAAGAAGGAGATGCGGGCGACGACGTCCGCGAACTCGTCCTCGGGCACCTGCCCGGAGTCGCGCACCGCGTCGAGCACGGCGATCGCCGTCGACATCGAGTAGGCGATCTCCTGGACCGGCGTCGCGCCGGCCTCCTGCAGGTGGTAGCTGCAGATGTTGATCGGGTTCCACTTCGGGATCTCGCGCACCGTGTAGGCGATCATGTCGGTGATCAGTCGGAGCGACGGTCCGGGCGGGAAGACATAGGTCCCGCGCGAGAGGTACTCCTTGATGATGTCGTTCTGGGTGGTCCCCGCGAGCGCGTGGACCCACGCCTCCGGCGACTCGCCGGCCGCCTCGGCCTGACGTTCCGCCGCAACCTGGTAGAGCGAGAGCATCCACATCGCGGTGGCGTTGATCGTCATCGACGTGTTCATCTCTCGCAGCGGGATGTCACGGAAGAGCGCTTCCATGTCGCCGATGTGGCTGATCGGCACGCCCACCTTGCCGACCTCGCCCCGAGAGAGCACGTGGTCCGGGTCGTAGCCCGTCTGCGTCGGCAGGTCGAAGGCGACCGAGAGCCCGGTCTGGCCCTTGGCCAGGTTGCGTCGGTAGAGCTCGTTGCTCGCCGCGGCGCTGGAGTGCCCGGCGTAGGTCCGCATGACCCACGGGCGGTCGCGCGTCGGTCGGGCGGCCGGGTGCTGGGGGCTCTCGTCAGACATGGACCCGAAGGTACCCGCGGGTTTCGTCGACGGGGAGTCGCTCAGGCGGTGAGAGGCGCCACAGTGCCGGACACCGAACGGCCCGGCCCCGGCCGGGCGGCCAGGATGCGGTCGAGGCGGCACCCGCGCAGCAGCCGCGTCGTCCGCTCGCTCGGGTCGATGAGCAGCAGCTGTCGCTGAGCCCGCGTGGCGCGGCGGTGCAGGTGCAGGATGATGCCCAGTCCGGTCGCGTCGCCGATCTCGGCGTCGCGCAGGTGCAGGCGGAGCTCGCCCTCGCCGGTCGCGATCACGGCGTGGATCGCGTCGCGGATGTCGGGGACGGTGTGGACGTCGAGGCGTCCTTCGATGATGACGTCGTGGCCGTCGGGCCCGTCGAGCACTTGGACCGGCATCCGGGCCGGCTTCCGGCGGTGGGCATTCAGCGTCATCGTGACCCCTCTCAGCTGCTGCTGCCGTCACCCATCATGACGCTCCAGGCGCGGGAAACGTTGCCTGACCGAGTCAAAAATGGGTCAAGAAATACAGCCGGAGACCACGGAACCGTCAAGGGCCAGTCAAGTTCGCCGGTGAATCCCGCCATCTGGACTACTCGTACCAGTCCTCGTCCGGCTCGCGTGTGATGTCGGCGCCGAGCGAGCGCAGGGCCACCTCGAACCGTGGGTAGCCCCGGTCGATGTGATGGACCCCGCTGACGAGGGTGTAACCGTCGGCGACGAGCCCCGCGATGACCAGGGCCGCACCGGACCGGATGTCGCTGCTCTCGACCGGCGCCCCGGAGAGCGCCCGGACGCCGTGCGTCATCACGTGATGTCCGTCGACCTGCATGTCGGCCCCGAGGCGAGCCAGCTCCTGAACCGTCCGGAACCGCGCCTCGAAGAGGTTCTCGGTCACCATGGCGCTGCCCCGCGCCACGGCGTTGTAGGTCAGGGCGAACGGTTGCAGGTCGGTGGGGAACCCGGGGTAGGGCAGGGTCGCCACGTCGAAGGCCGCCGGCCGGTCGACGCCGCTCGGCACGGCGACCCGGAAGCCGCGCGGGGTCGCCTCGACGTGGCAGCCCGAGTCGGCGAGCGCCCTCAGCGGCACCCCCAGGTGCTCGGCCACGCCCCCGACGACCTCGATGTCACCGCAGGTCGTCGCCGCGGCGAAGGCCCACGTGCCGGCGGCGATGCGGTCGGGCACCACCCGGTGCTCCGTGGGCCGCAGCTCGTCGACCCCGTCGACCACGATGCGGCCCGTGCCCGCGCCGTCGATGCGGGCGCCCATCGACTCGAGCATCGCGGCGATGTCCATGATCTCCGGCTCGCGCGCGACGTTCTCGATGACGGTGCGGCCTCGCGCGAGCACCGCCGCCATGAGGATGTTCTCGGTGGCCCCGACGCTCGGGAAGTCGAGCCGGATCTCCGCTCCCCGCAGCCCCCGCGGGGCCGTGGCGACGAGGTAGCCGTGCGCGACGTGGACGTGCGCGCCCAGGGCCTCGAGCCCCGAGGCGTGCAGGTCGAGGCCGCGGGAGCCGATGGCGTCGCCCCCCGGCACGGCGACGTCGGCGTGGCCCGTCCTCGCCACGAGCGGTCCGAGCACCGAGATCGAGGCACGCAGCGCCCGCACGAGCTCGTAGTCCGCCCGGTGTCCGATGGTCTCCGGGACGTCGATGGCGACGAGCCCGGCCTCGGGGTCGTAGTCGACGATGACGCCGAGCCGGCGCAGCAGCTCGGCCATGATCCGCACGTCGACGATCGCCGGCATGTTCGTCAGCGTCGTCCGTCCGCGCGCCAGCAGCGCGACCGCCATGAGCTTGAGCGCGCTGTTCTTCGCGCCGACGACGGGAACCTCGCCCACCAGACGGGCACCGCCGACGACCCGGAACCGTTCTCGCACGTGGCGACCCTACCCATAGGGCCGACCCCTGGGGCGGTCCGGTCCGGCCCAGTGAGAGAGTGCTCCCATGGTCAACCTGACGAAGATCTACACCCGCACCGGCGACGACGGGACGACGAGTCTGGGCGACTTCTCGCGGACCAGCAAGAACGACGCCCGCCTGCACGCGTACGCCGACAGCAACGAGGCGAACGCCGCGATCGGCATCGCCATCGCCTGCGGCGACCTCGGGGACGAGGTCAAGGCGACCTTGCTGCGGATCCAGAACGAGATGTTCGATGTCGGCGCGGACCTGGCCACGCCACTGCAGGAGACCTACGAGTACCCACCCCTGCGGGTGGACCAGCCGTGGATCGACGACCTCGAGCGGGACTGCGACCACTACCTCGAGCGTCTCGAGAAGCTGCGCTCCTTCATCCTTCCCGGTGGGACGCCCGGCTCGGCGCACCTGCACCTCGCGACGACGATCGTGCGCCGCGCGGAGCGGGCGGCTTGGGCTGCGGTCGACGTGCACGGTGACCAGCCCGGCTCGGGGCGGGGACAGGGCGGCGTCAACGTCCTGACCGCGAAGTACCTCAACCGACTCTCGGACCTGCTCTTCATCCTCGCCCGGGTGGCCAACCTCCCCATCGGTGGCGACGTCCTGTGGCAGCCGGGCGGCGGCCGGGTCGAGAAGCCCGAGAAGAGGAAGGCCTGACCGCCGTCAGGCCACGTTGACGTTGTAGCCGGGCGGCGCGGCCTCCTGCCAGGAGCGGACCGCCGTGTAGTCCGGCCCCTGCAGGGCCAGCTCGAAGGTCTCGACCCGGTCCGTGCAGGAGACGCCGTAGGCGTCGGGCAGCAGCGCCAGTGCGTCGTCGGGGGCCAGCAGGCGCGGCGCCTCGAGCAGCAGCGCCTGGCGCTGCCAACGGCGCTTGGGGCGCAGCGAAACGCCCCCGAGCGTGTACCACTCGAGGGCGTTGTCGGCCAGGCGCATGAGTCCGAGGTGCCAGCGGTCGCTACCACCGGCACGGAAACCGCAGAGCGTCAGCGGTTGTCCCTTGGCGATGTAGCGCCGACGCAGGTAGGTCGCGGCGAGCACGAGGAGCGCGGCGACCAGGAGCGTGCCGATCGCGATCTCGGTGGACACGAGAGCGGACGGCACGGTGCGGACCTCAGTTCGTGCTGGTCTGCATCGACGAGGCGTCGACGTGCTCGGCGACGATGGTGACGACGTCGGAGTCGACGGAGAGGAAGCCGCCGTCCACCGTCACGGTCGAACGGGTGCCGTCCACGGCCTCGATGCTGACGTCGCCCTCGACGAGAACGCCGAGCAGGGGGGTGTGGCCGGGCAGGATGCCCAGCTCGCCGGCAATCGACCGAGCGCGGACGAACTTGGCCTCGCCCTCCCAGACCTTGCGGTCGGCGGCGACCATCTCAACCTTGAGTGAACTCACGTGTTCCTCCGGATCGTGGGGTGTGCTCAGCAGTTTAGTGCCTCTGAGAGGATGCTCCGTACGCGATGCCGCAGCCCGGTGAGCGCACCGACGTCGCCTCCGACCCGGGGCGCGCGGGGCGGCCTCGCGTCGTCACAGAAATCCCTCCAACACCACTCCAAGGAGTCCTCACGTGAGTACTGCTGTGTCCGACGCCCTCCTCGACGAGACCCGCCGCCCTGCGGCCGTGTCCGCCCTGACCCAGGTCATCGACGCCGAGGTCGCCGACAAGTCGGGCATCGGCGGGGCCGCCGTCAAGGCCGGCTACGCCGCCGCCAAGAAGCTCGGCGGTGACTTCGTGCCGAGCGCGACCGACCGCCTCCTCCCCCAGTTCGCCGCGGCGCTCGACCCGCTGTGGGCGAGCAAGGGCGACACGCCGTTCGCAGCGCACCTCCAGGCGCGCTCCGACGAGGCGGCCGACGCGCTGCTCTCCGTCACCGACGCCAAGGCAGAGGCGACCTCGCACACCGCCGCCAAGAAGGTCTACAGCGCGATGCGGGGCAAGGCCAAGGAGCAGGTCGTCGCCGCGCTGCCGCGCCTCGGGGCCGCGGTCGAGCAGCTCGTCCAGGGCTGACCCACCGCACCACGGCGGCCGTATGCCGCTGAGCTCCTTCCGCGGGAGGGCTGGCTCCCAGCCCTCCCGCCCGCTTCACCCGCAACACGCCCGCCAGTGATCAACGTGCTCCTGCTGCAGCAGGGGTCAGCCGATCACTGGCGGGCGTGTTGCGTCGGGGCAGGATCGCGGGGCCGAGCCGGCGCACGGGACTCAGCCCAACGGCATACGGGATGGTCAGTCGGGAGGAGGCTGCGACTGCTCGTCAGCGCGGTCCCCCGGCACGCGCGGCAGCTCGGGACGGAAGCGGTCGCCGAGGTCCTCGATCGCCGTCCTGGCGAAGACCTGCTGCTGCGTGACGACGCGCTCGGCCCGGCCGCGGCCGACGAAGCTGATCGCCCAGTGGAGCAGCGTCGTGATCCGGTGCTTGAACCCGATGATGTAGAGCAGGTGGATGCCGAGCCAGAGCAGCCAGGCGAAGAAGCCGCTGAACCGGGCCTTGCCGATCGAGGCCACCGCGGAGAATCGCGAGATCGTCGCCATCGACCCCTTGTCGACATAGCGGAACGACCTCTGGGGCGCCTCGCCGGCGAGGCGCCGCACGATCTGGTCCGCCGCGTAGCGACCGCCCTGGATCGCCACCTGCGCGACTCCGGGCAGGCTGTCCAGCGCCATCATGTCGCCCACCACGAAGATCTCCGGGTGGTCCGGCAGCGTGAGGTCCGGCAGCACCTCGACTCGCCCGGCGCGGTCGAGCCCCGCACCGGTCTGCTCGGCAAGGTGCGCGGCCAGTGGCGACGCGCTGACGCCCGCCGCCCAGACCTTGCACACCGACTCGATCCGTTCGCGCGTGCCGTCGGTGTGCTCGATGTCGATGCCGGTCAGGTCGACGTCGACGACCTTGGCGCCGAGGCGCACCTCGACTCCCATCCGCTCGAGCCGGCGGCGGGCCCGGCCCCCGAGCTTCTCGCCGAACGAGCCGAGGATCTGCGGCGCCGCGTCGAGCAGGATGATCCGGGCATCCCGGGGGTCGATCCGCCGGAAGTCGCGGCTCAGGGTCCGGTGCGCCAGCTCGGCGATCTGCCCCGCCATCTCCACGCCGGTGGGTCCGGCACCGACGACGACAAAAGTCATCAGCCGCTCGATCTCGGCCGGCGTCGAGGCGAGCTCGGCCAGCTCGAAGGAGCCAAAGATCCGTCCCCGCAGCTCGAGGGCGTCGTCGATCGACTTCATCCCGGGTGCGTGCCGGGCGAACTGGTCGTTGCCGAAGTACGACTGGCCGGCACCGGCAGCGACGACGAGCGAGTCGTACGGCGTCACCGTCTCACGGCCGACGTACTCGTGGGTGACGGTCCGGGCCTTCACGTCGATGCGGGTCACCTCGCCGAGCAGCACCCGGGCGTTGCGCTGCCTCGCCAGGACCTCGCGCGTGGACGGAGCGATCTCGCCCTCCGAGAGGATGCCGGTCGCGACCTGGTAGAGCAGCGGCTGGAACAGATGGTGCGTCGTGCGCGCGATCAGGGTCACGTCCACAGCGGCCCGCTTGAGCCGCTGGGTCGCGAAGAGCCCGCCGAAGCCGGACCCGATGACGACCACGCGATGACGCCGGCTGCTGTCCTTCGTGCTCATGACACTCCTGACTCTCATGCTCTGATCCTTGCCCGGTCCGGGCCGCGCGTACCTCGCCCGCGGGTCGCGGCGGCCTCATCCCCGCGACGGAGAGCCCCCGGAGAACGGCTCAGCGCCGGTCTCCCGAGGGGGGACCGGCGCTGGCCAGATGTGCACTGCTCGTGCGAGGGGGAACCTCAGAGGTTCTTCTGGATCTCCGCCCACTGGCGCTCGACGTCGTCGAGGCCACCACACATGAAGAAGGCCTGCTCGGCGACGTGGTCGTACTCGCCGTCGGCGATCTTCGTGAACGCCTCGATGGTGTCGACCAGCGGCACGGTCGAGCCCTCGATGCCGGTGAACTGCTTGGCAACGTAGGTGTTCTGCGAGAGGAAGCGCTGGATCCGGCGAGCCCGGTTGACGAGGATCTTGTCCTCTTCGGAGAGCTCGTCGACACCGAGGATCGCGATGATGTCCTGCAGCTCCTTGTTGCGCTGGAGGATCGACCGGATCCGCACCGCGGTGCTGTAGTGCTCGGCCGACACGTAGCGCGGGTCGAGGATCCGCGACGTCGAGGTCAGCGGGTCCACGGCCGGGTAGATACCCATGGATGCGATGTCACGCGAGAGCTCGGTCGTCGCGTCGAGGTGCGCGAACGTCGTGGCCGGGGCCGGGTCGGTGTAGTCGTCGGCCGGCACGTAGATCGCCTGCATCGACGTGATCGAGTGACCACGCGTCGAGGTGATGCGCTCCTGGAGCACGCCCATCTCGTCCGCGAGGGTGGGCTGGTAGCCCACGGCGGACGGCATGCGGCCGAGGAGGGTGGAGACCTCGGAGCCGGCCTGCGTGAACCGGAAGATGTTGTCGATGAAGAGGAGCACGTCCTGCTTCTGGACGTCGCGGAAGTACTCCGCCATCGTCAGGGCCGACAGGGCGACGCGCAGGCGGGTGCCCGGCGGCTCGTCCATCTGGCCGAAGACGAGCGAGGTCTGACCGAGGACGCCGGCCTCCTCCATCTCGACCATGAGGTCGTTGCCCTCACGGGTGCGCTCACCGACACCGGCGAACACCGACACACCACCGTGGTCGCGGGCGACACGGGCGATCATCTCCTGGATGAGCACCGTCTTGCCGACACCGGCACCACCGAAGAGGCCGATCTTGCCACCCTGGACGTACGGGGTGAGCAGGTCGATGACCTTGATGCCCGTCTCGAACATCTGGGTCTTGGACTCGAGCTGGTCGAAGGCCGGGGCCTTGCGGTGGATCCCCCAGCGCTCGGTGACCTCGAGCTTCTCGCCCTCTTCGAGGTTGAGGCAGTCACCGGTCGCGTTGAAGACCTTGCCGAGCGTGACGTTGCCGACCGGCACGCTGATCGGGCCGCCGGTGTCCTGAACGGCCGTGCCGCGGACCAGGCCGTCGGTCGGCTGGAGCGAGATGGCCCGGACCATGTTGTCGCCGATGTGCTGGGCGACCTCGAGGTTGAGCTTCTTCGTCTCGCCCGAGAGGGTCACCTCGGTCGTGAGCAGGTTGTACTGCTCGGGCATCGCGTCGTTGGGGAACTCGACGTCGACGACCGGGCCGATGATGCGAGAGATGCGTCCGACGCCGCCCGCACTGGGCCCCTGACCGGCCGCCCCCACGTTGTCACTGACAGTTGCAGTCATGGTGGATCTTCCTTATTACCTAGTACGGGTTACTTCTTCGTCGCGTCGGCGAGGGCGTTGGCGCCGCCCACGATTTCGCTGATCTCTTGCGTGATGCCGGCCTGGCGAGCCTGGTTGGCCAGCCGCTGGTACTTCTTGATGAGCTCGGAGGCGTTGTCCGTCGCGGACTTCATCGCGCGCTGGCGGGCGGCGAGCTCCGAGGCCGCCGAGCTGAGCAGGCAGGTGAAGATCCGGTTGCGGACGTACTTCGGCAGGAGCAGGTCGAGGACCTGGTCGGCGCTCGGCTCGAACTCGTACTGCGGGACGAGCTGGCCCTCCTGGTACTCCGTCACGGAGAAGTCGAGGCCCGTGTCGCTCTCGGCCTCCTCGGCCTCGACGACCTCGAGGGGCAGCAGGCGCAGGACGTGCGGGTCCTGGCGCACCATCGAGCGGAAGCGGGTGTAGACGATGTGGATCTCGTCGTTGCCGCCCTCTTCCGTGTCCTTGAGGAAGTCAGCCGTGATCCGGTCGGCGATCTCACTGGCGTGCTCGAACCGGGGCGCGTCGGTGAACCCGCTCCACTCGGCGGCGTAGGAGCGCTTGCGGAACTTGTAGTAGGCGACGGCCTTGCGACCGACGAGGTAGGGCACGACCTCCTTGCCCTCGCTCTGCAGGCGGGCGACCAGCTCGGCCGCCTCCTTGAGCGCCGAAGCCGCGTAGGAGCCGGCGAGGCCACGGTCGGACGTGATGATGACGACGCCGGCGCGCTGCACCGTCTCCTTCGCCGTCGTCAGCGGGTGGTCCTCGTTGGTGTGGCTCGCCACTGCGGAGACTGCGCGCGTCAGTGCGGTCGTGTAGGGCATCGCCTCGACGGCCCGCTGCCGGGCCTTGACGACGCGTGCGGCCGCGATCAGCTCCATCGCGTTGGTGATCTTCTTGATGGAGTTGACGGACTTGATGCGCTGGCGGTAGATCCGCATCTGCGCTCCCATGTGCTCCGCCTCTCTTGGTCTCGTGAGCGTGGACGTTCAGTTCGTGGGGCCGTCAGGCCCAGGTTCTGCGGTATGCCGCTGGGCTGGCTTCTCGTGCAGGCCATCCCGCCCGGCCCGTCCCCGAGCGCCCGGCGGGCGGGCACTCGGGGCAGCGGGCCAGCGGCCAGGGGTGCTACTTGGACTTGACGATCTGGGCCTGGGTGATCTCGTCGGACTCGAGCTCGTCGAACTCCTCGTGCCCGGCCTCGAGGCCCTCACGGCCGGTGCCCTTGAACGTGAACTTCACATCGTCGAAGACCTTCGCCAGGGCGGCCTCGGTGTCCTCGTCGAGCTTGAGGGTCTCGCGGATCGTCTGGAGGATCGCTCCGTCACGGCGCAGCGTGTCGAGCAGCTCGGCCTCGAACGTGCGGACGTCCTCGACGGCGATGTCGTCGAGCCGGCCCGTCGTGCCGGCCCAGATCGAGACGACCTGCTCCTCGACGGGGTACGGCGAGGACTGCGGCTGCTTGAGCAGCTCGACGAGTCGCGCACCGCGGGCGAGCTGGGCCCGCGACGCCGGGTCGAGGTCGGAGGCGAACATGGCGAACGCCTCCATCGCACGGAACTGCGCGAGGTCGAGCTTGAGGCGGCCGGCGACCGACTTCATCGCCTTGATCTGAGCCGCACCACCGACTCGGGACACGGACACACCCACGTCGATCGCCGGACGGACGTTGGCGTTGAACAGGTCGGCCTGGAGGTAGATCTGGCCGTCCGTGATCGAGATGACGTTGGTCGGGATGTACGCAGAGACGTCACCGGCCTTCGTCTCGATGATCGGCAGACCGGTCATGGAGCCCGCACCGAGGTCGTCGGAGAGCTTCGCGCAGCGCTCGAGCAACCGCGAGTGCAGGTAGAAGACGTCACCCGGGTAGGCCTCGCGGCCCGGCGGGCGGCGCAGCAGCAGCGACACGGCGCGGTAGGCCTCGGCCTGCTTGGACAGGTCATCGAAGACGATGAGGACGTGCTTGCCCTGGTACATCCAGTGCTGGCCGATGGCCGAGCCGGTGTAGGGCGCGAGGTACTTGAAGCCGGCCGAGTCGGACGCGGGGGCCGCGACGATCGTCGTGTACTCGAGGGCGCCGGCCTCCTCCAGGGTGGCCCGGACCGACGCGATGGTCGAGCCCTTCTGGCCGATGCCGACGTAGATGCAGCGGACCTGCTGATCCGGGTCGCCGGACTCCCAGTTGCGCTTCTGGTTGATGATCGTGTCGATCGCGACCGTCGTCTTGCCGGTCTGGCGGTCGCCGATGATGAGCTGGCGCTGGCCACGCCCGATCGGGGTCATCGCGTCGATCGACTTGATGCCGGTCTGCAGCGGCTCGTGCACCGACTTGCGCTGGACCACCGTGGGGGCCTGCAGCTCGAGGGCGCGGCGCTGCTCGGACTTGATCTCGCCGAGCCCGTCGATGGGCGTGCCGAGCGGGTCGATGACGCGACCGAGGAAGTCGTCGCCGACGGGGACGGACAGGACCTCACCCGTCCGCTTGACCGTCTGGCCCTCCTCGATGCCGGCGAAGTCACCGAGGATGACGACACCGATGTCGTGGACGTCGAGGTTGAGCGCGAGGCCCAGGGTCCCGTCCTCGAACTGCAGCAGCTCGTTGGTCATGGCCGAGGGCAGACCCTCGACGTGAGCAATACCGTCACCGGCGTCGGTGACGCGGCCGACCTCTTCGCGGGAGGCCGCGCCGGGCTCGTAGGACTGGACGAACGAGTCCAGCGCTTCCCGGATCTCCTCCGGACGGATCGAAAGCTCCGTCATGTCAGATCTTCTCCTCGTTTCGACCCGCACTCCGCGAGTCGGTGGTGTTCCAAAGCTGGGTGTTTTCGGTGGCTCTCACGCTCGGTTGGCCGGCGCGCCTGCGCACGTGCTGGTTATGCGCCCATCGCGCGGCGGGCCGCGTCGAGCTTGCGCATGATGGTGCCGTCGATGACCTCGTCGCCGATCTCGACCTTGACCCCGCCGAGGACCCGAGGGTCGACGACGGTGTTGAGGTGGACCTTGCCACCGTAGATCGAGGACAGCCCCGCGGCCAGACGGGCGCGGTCGTCGTCGGTGAGCGGCACCGCGGAGATGACCGTCGCCGTCTGCTGCTCGCGTCGGGCTGAAGCCGTCTCGAGGAAGCCGGCGACCGTGCGGTCGAAGCGCCGGCCCCGGGGGGCGACGACGGCCTGGCGAGCCAGGGCGAGCGTCTCGTCCGCAGCCTTCCCCTCGAGCAGGGACGTGACGAGAGTGGCGCGACGCTCCGCGGCCACCGTCTGGTCGCCGAGCGCCCCGCGCAGCTGCTCGTTGGCAGCGACGATGCGCTCGAAGTGGAAGAGCTCGTCCTCCACCTGGTCCGCCCGGTCTGCCGTCTCGGCCGAGGCGATGATCGTCTCGACGCCGTAGGACTCCAGGGTGTCGGACAGGTCGCGCTCCGTGCTCCAGCGCTGCCCGACGACACCCTTGAGCACGACGAGCGTCTCCGCGCTCACCTTGCCCGCGAAGAGCTTCTCGGCCAAGGCGGCCTTGTCCGCTCCCTCACGCGACGGATCGGCGAGGGCCCGGCGCAGGGTGGCGTTGCCATCCAGGGCGCCGACGACGGCGAAGAGCTCCTCGGCCAACCGCGAACGGTCAGCCGTGGCCGCGAGTGCACCCGTGAACGCCTCGCGGCTCCCGGCCGCAGCTGCGCGTGAGGATCCCTGCATCAGGCGTCCTCACCCTTGCTGCCGACCTTCTCGCGGACCACGTCACCCGACTCGAGCTCGGCGAGGAAGCGCTCGACGATGCCCTTCTGGCGGGTCTCCTCGTGCAGCGACTCGCCGACGATGCGGCTCGCGAGGTCGGTGGACATGCGGCCGACGTCGCTGCGCAGCGAGACGATCGCCTGCTGGCGCTCCGCCTCGATCTGCTTGTGGGCGATGTCGGTGAGGCGCGCCGCCTCGGACGCGGCCTGCTCGCGCATCTCGGCGATGATCTGCGCACCCTGGGCCTTGGCGTCCTCACGGATTCGCGACGCCTCGGCGCGCGCCTCGGTCAGCTGGGCCTGGTACTGCTCGAGAGCAGCCTGGGCCTGCGCCTGGGCCTCCTCGGCCTTGTGGATGCCGCCCTGGATGGCCTCGGTGCGCTCGGCATAGGCCTTCTCGAGGTTCGGGACGACCTTCGACTGCACCACCCAGTAGATGATGGCGAAGGCGATGAGGCCGAAGACCAGCTCGGGAAGGTAAGGGAGGATCGGCAGGGTTGCCGAGGGCTCCTCTTGACCCGGCATCAGAGCCGGGAGAATGGCATTGAGCTGCACGGATACTCCTTGTGCCTAGTGCTGCGAACGGTGCGTGACGAGCCGGAGCGGGATCGTCAGAGGAAGAAGAGCACCAGGCCGAAGATCGCGAGCGCCTCGGCGAGGGCGAAGCCGAGAATGGCGATCGGCTGGAGGAGCTTGCCGGACTCGGGCTGGCGGGCGACACCGTTGATGTACGCGGCGAAGATCAGGCCGACGGCGATGGCCGGGCCGATGGTCGCGAGTCCGTAGCCGACGAGCGAGAGGTTGCCTTCCACGATGTTTCCTCTTTCGTGTGTTTTGGGTGATCTGCCGGCACCGTGCCGTCCAGATGTTCTTGGGGGTTTTTCAGTTGTCCCGGGCGCTGGGGCTCGGGGTGCCGACGATCAGTGCTCGTCGGCGAGCGCGCCACCGATGTAGGAGGCGGCGAGCAGGGTGAAGACGTAGGCCTGCAGGAACTGCACCAGCCCCTCGAAGAGGGTGAAGGCGAAGGCGAGCACCCACGCGGGCAGCGCGGCCAGCTTGAGGAAGAAGCTGTCCGCGAGGAACAGCTCCCACCCGCCGACGATGAAGACGACGAGGAGCATGTGGCCGGCGAACATGTTGCCGAAGAGTCGCAGGGCGAGCGTCAGCGGCCGCGTGATGAAGAAGGTGATGAACTCCAGCACGAAGATGAAGGGAACGATCCAGCCCGGCAGCCCACCCGGCACGAGGAACTTGAAGTAGCCGGCGAGGCCGTGCTTCTTGATCCCGATGCCGTGGTAGACGACGTAGACGACCAGGACGAGCGCGATCGGGAAGCCGATCCGCGACATCGTCGGCATCTGGATGAACGGCACGATGCCGAAGAGGTTGTTGACCAGGATGAAGATGAAGAGCGAGAAGAGCAGCGGGACGAAGCGGAGGAAGTCCTTGCTGCCGATCATGTCCTTGGCGATGCCGTTGCGGACGAAGCCGTAGACGCCCTCGGTGAAGAACTGCCCCTTGGACGGCACGACCGCGGCGCGCTGCGTCGTCGCGACGAGCCACCAGGCGATGCCCACGACGGAGATCGCGGCGACGACCATGGCCCGGGTGATCGACACCCCCGCGACGGAGAACAGCGGCTGCCAGAAGATCTCGGGCGTGGGCGGGAAGCCCTCCGCAGGGGCCATGGTGCCCAGCGTGGACGCCAGCACGTTGAAGCTCACAAGCTCTCCTTGGTCATGAATGTCGAACACATTGGGGCTGAACGGTGGGGGGCGGGGCGACCGCGCGTCACGACGCGGCCACCGAGGTGCCGAGCCGCTGAACCTGGCCGCTGCCCTCGCGGGCCGCTCAGGTTGCGTTCAGCCGAGAATGCTACGGCGTACCGTACCGGAGCCAGATCACGTACAGCGACAGGGCCATCCCACCGAGCAGGCCGAGCACGACGAGAAAGCCGGTCCCCAGCCACCCGTCGAGCAGCACCCCGAGCCCCCCGAAGACGACAGGGCCGGTGATCAGATAGGCCACGATGCTGGCCGAGGTCTGGTCCGCGGCGAACTTCCCGGCCGAGACCACGACGCTCTCCGGCTTCGCCTCGTCCGGCGTGGAGTCGTCGCGCCTGGACTCGTCCGGCTGGGGCTGGGGCTCGGTCATGGCGACCTCCGACTGAGAGAGACATCACGACCCCGAGGGCAGCGTGACGTCGGGATAGATCTCGTGGCGGCCGCGGCGGAAGCCGACGACCTGCCCGACCTGCCAGACCAGCGTCTGGATGATGGCCGCAGCCGCGAAGGCCCGTCCGTCGAGCCACTCGGCCCCGCGCAGGGCGAGGAAGACGGCGACGAGAGCGATGAGCTGGCCGATGTAGACGACGAGGGCACCGGCCATGGACAGGCCCGCGTCCCCGGCGATGACGGCGCGCATCCCCTGCGCGCCGACGACGAAGAAGGCGACGGCGACCACGGCCCCGAGCAGTCCCGAGGCCACCCCGTCGGATCCGCGCAGCAGCCAGGCGCCGAGGGTGATCACGGGCACGCTCACCGCGGAGAACGCCAGGGAGGTCCGGAGCATCGAGCGAACCGGCGACGGCGCACCGGTGCGGCTCTGGCTGGTCCTCACGACTGAGCTACCTCACGGGGTGGGGATCGGGTGGCGATGGGGGTGATCTGACCGGTGGGCGAGCGGCATGAAGGTCGCTCCCGGTGCTTGTGAAAGGTATCACAAGCGCTCGTGCGGCCTCCACTTCGGCAGCCACACGGTGAGAACCACCCCGATGACGGTGGCCACCGAGATGACCCCCAACGGGCGCCAGCCCTCCCAGACGACGAAGGACACGGAGCCGAGCGCGACAATGGCTGCCCAGAGATACATGATGAGCACCGCGCGCCGGTGGCTGTGCCCGATCCGGAGCATCCGGTGGTGCAGGTGCATCGCGTCCGGGTGCCAGGGCCGCTTCCCCGCCCGCGTGCGGCGGATCACGGCGAGCAGCATGTCGAGGAACGGCAGCAGCAGCACGGCGACGGGAACGAGCAGCGGCAGGAAGACCGCGGTCACCTGGTTGGCGGTGACCTCGCTCGGGTCGACGTTGCCGGTCAGCGTGATCGTCGCCGCGGACAGGAGCAGCCCGAGCGTCAGCGCCCCCGAGTCGCCCATGAAGAGACGCGCCGGGTTGAAGTTGTGGGGCAGGAACCCGGCGCAGCAGCCGACCAGCGCCGCCGAGATGAGCGTCGCCACCGAGAAGACGTTGGCCGGCACGAAGTCGCGCGACACGATGTAGCTGTAGATGAAGAACGCGAGCGCCGCGATCCCGACAACTCCGGCGGCGAGCCCGTCGAGCCCGTCGATGAAGTTCACCGCGTTGGTCGTGGCGATGACGACGAGGACGGTGACGAGCACGAGCACCGGCGTCGGCAGGATCGTCGTGCCCGAGATCGGCAGGGAGAGCAGCTGGACACCCGCATAGGCCATCAGCCCGGCGGCGAGGATCTGCCCGGCCAGCTTGGTCAGCCAGTCGAGCTCACGGATGTCGTCGAAGGCGCCCAGCAGGCAGACGATGCCGCCCGCCGCGAGCACCCCGAGGATCTGCCGGTCGGCGAAGAGCGTGCCGAGGTAGGGCAGGTTGCGGGCCACGAGCGCCGCGGCGACGAAGCCGAGGTAGATGCCGACACCACCGAGCCGCGGGATCGGGGTCTTGTGGACGTCGCGGTCCCGGACAGCAGTGAACGCACCCGTCGCCACGGCAAGGCTGCGCACGAACGGCGTCGCGATGTAGGTGACGCCGGCAGCGACGATGAGGATGAGGACGTACTCGTGCACTCAGCCGCCCGCCGACGGCGCCGTATGCCGCTGAGCTGGCCCAGCGGCATACGGCAGCGTGGTCTGTGGCACGAGTTCCTCAGCGGGGGTACGCGGGGAACCGCGTGACGAGGTCGGTGACCTCGGCGCGGACCTCCTGGCTCACCGGGGAGCCAGGGTCGCCGTCACCCTTGGTCACGGCGGTGTGGATGAGGCGCGCGATCGTCTTCATCTCCTCGACGCCCATCCCCTGCGTGGTCACGGACGGCGTGCCGACCCGGATGCCGGAGGCGATGTTGGGCTTCTGCGGGTCGAACGGGATGGCGTTCTTGTTGAGCACGATGCCGGCCGCGTCGGAGCGCGCCTCGGCGTCCTTGCCGGTCACCCCGATGCCCTGCAGGTCGAGCAGCGACAGGTGCGTGTCGGTGCCGCCGGTCGTCGGCCGGATGCCCAGCTCCTTGAGGCTCGCCGCGAGCTGCTGGCTGTTGGCGATGACGTTGCGGGCGTACTCGGCGTACTCGGCCGAGGCGGCCTCCTTGAAGTTGACCGCCTTGGCCGCGATGGTGTGCATCTGCGGCCCGCCCTGCATCATCGGGAAGATCGCCTTGTCGAGGGCTGCGGCGTGCTCGGCCTTGCAGACGAGCGCACCCGATCGGGGGCCACGCAGCACCTTGTGCGTGGTGAACGTCACGACGTCGGCGTAGGGCACGGGAGACGGGATCGCCTTGCCGGCGACGAGGCCGATGAAGTGCGCCGCGTCGACCCAGAGCAGCGCGCCGACCTCGTCGGCGATGGCGCGGAACCGCGCGAAGTCGATCAGCCGCGGGATCGCCGAACCGCCCGCGCAGATGACCTTGGGCCGGTGCTCCTTGGCGAGCGCCTCGACCTGGTCGTAGTCGATGTCCTCGGTCTCGCGGTCGACGCCGTAGCCGACCGCGTTGAACCACTTGCCGGAGAACGAGACCTTCGAGCCGTGGGTCAGGTGGCCGCCCATCGGCAGGCTCATCGCGAGGAGCGTGTCACCGGGCTGCATGAAAGCGCCGTAGACGGCCTGGTTGGCCGAGGCGCCCGAGTGCGCCTGGACGTTGGCGTGCTCGGCCCCGAAGAGCTCCTTGGCCCGGTCGATCGCGATCTGCTCGGCCTTGTCGACCTCGGAGCAGCCGCCGTAGTAGCGCCGGCCGGGGTAGCCCTCGGCGTACTTGTTGGACAGCACCGAACCCAGCGCCGTGAGGACCGCCGGGGAGCTGATGTTCTCGCTCGCGATGAGCTGCAGGCCGCTGCGGATCCGGCCGAGCTCGGAGAGGAGCACTCCGGCGATCTCCGGGTCGAAGGACTGCAGGGCGCCGAAGTCGGAGCCGTAGAACGTGTCGTCAGACATGGGAGATCTCCGTAGCTGATGCTGGGGCGTTCGGACAGGTGGCGTTCGGGCCAACTCTAGGCCGTGGGGCCGGTCTCCTGCTCGGGGCTCTCCGCCTCGGGCCGGCCCTCAGGCTCGGGCTCAGGCTCTCCCTCCGCCTCTGCCTCCGACTCCGACTCCGGTTCCGACTCCGACTCCGACTCCGGCTGCGGCTCCGGCTCCGGCTGCGGCTCCGGCTCCGGCTCCACCTCGGGCTCGGGCTCGGGAGCGAGGGCCGCGTCGATGTCGCTCTGCGGCAGGGCGCCGAGCCGGAGCGTGCGCGGCTCGTCCCCCGTGCAGTCGATGATCGTGGACGGCGCGGCGTCCGCGCTCGGCCCCCCGTCGAGGTAGACGGCGACGGACTCCCCCAGCATCTGCTGGGCCTCGTCGACGGTGCGAGCGGCCGGCGCGCCGGTCGTGTTGGCGCTCGTCACCGCCATCGGCCCGATGTCGCGGAGCAGCTCGAGTGCGATCTCGTTGTCCGGCACGCGCAGAGCCACCGTGCCGTTGGTCTCCCCCAGGTCCCAGTGCAGCGACGTCTGCGCCTTGAGCACGAGGGTGAGCGGACCGGGCCAGAACCGCTCCATCAGCTTCTGGGCGTAGTCGGGGACCTGGGTCGCGAGGCCGTGCGCGGTGCGCGCGGTGGGGATGAGGACCGGCGGGGGCATCTCCCGGCCGCGTCCCTTGGCAGCCAGCACGCTGGCGACGGCCTCGGCGTCGAAGGCGTCGCAGCCCACTCCGTAGACGGTGTCGGTCGGCAGGACGACGATCCGGCCGGTGCGGATGGCCTGCCCGGCTGCCGCCATGCCCTCCGAGCGGCCCGTCGGGTCGGTGCAGTCGTAGCGCTCAGTCACCCGCCAGAGCCTACTTGCAGACGTCGTGCTGCCGTATGCCGCTGGGCTGGGTCCGCGGGTCAGCGCGGTCCCAGCCCAGCGGCATACGCAAGAAGTCGGTCACATGGCGTCGAAGGCCTGCTTGGCGCCGGGGTGGAGCGGGATGGGGTCGGTGTTGGCGCCGGTCTCCTTGACGAGCTCCTTGCCGGAGGGGTGGACCTTCGCGAGCACGTCAGCGCTGCCCCAGAGCAGCTTGACGATGCCGCAGGCGTTGCCGGTCGGGAAGTCGTCCCGGACGAGCAGGACGTTGGGCACGACGATCGTCTTGACGTCGGAGGCCAGGCCGTAGGTCGCGGCCGGGATGGAGCCCTCGGCATAGACCGGGTTGATCTCCTTCATCTTGGGCAGGGTGGGCGTGATGTCGATGAACTCGACGGCGTCCTTCTGCGAGGTGAACAGGTCGGTGAGGGCGGGCGTCGGCAGGCCACCGGACCAGACGAAGCCGTCGATCGAGCCGTCCTTCATGCCGTCGACGGTCTTGCCGAGCTCGAGACGCTGGGCCTGCACGTCGGAGTTGATGTCGAGACCGGCGGACTGAAGCAGCCGGGTCGCGATGACCTCGGTGCCGGACTTGGGCGAGCCGGTGGAGATCCGCTTGCCCCGCATGTCCTCCATGCTCTTGATCCCGGAGTCCTTGCGGACGACGACCTGCGTGTAGTTGGAGTGGATGCGCCCCAGGGCCTGGACCTTCTGGGGCTCGGTGAACGCGCCCTTGCCCTGGACGGCGTCGGCCGCGGTGTCGGCCAGGGAGAAGGCGATGTCGTACTGGCCGCCGGCGAGCTGCTGGATGTTCTGGACGGAGGCGCCCGTCTCCGCGGCCGTCGCCTTGAGCGGCGTCGTCGTGCTCAGCAGGGTGGCGATGCCGCCGCCGAGGACGTAGTAGACGCCCGTGCTGTTGCCCGTGGCGATGGTGACCTGTCCGGCGGAGATCTCGCAGGATGCGGCCCCTCCGGTCGGGGCACCGGCGGATGGTGGCTCCTGGGTCTGCTTGCCACCGCAGGCGCTGAGGGCCAGGCCGGCGATGACCAGGGCTCCGACGGCGGTCGTCAGGCGGCGTCGCCGGGTGGGGCTCGTGATGGGTGTCATGACAGCTCCTTTGCTGCGTGGGCGGGTGTGGTGGGTCTGGTGCGGAGGAGGTTGACGGCGATGGCCGCGGCGAGGAAGCCGAGACCGATGGCGATCGTGACGGGCTGGAGGAAGAGCAGGAGGGCGGCGGCCGGCACGCAGAGGGCCCGCTCGAGCGGTGAGGCGGCCCGCACGAGCCACCCTCCGGTCACCGCCGCGAGGGCAGCGACGGCGATCATCGAGACGGCGGTCGTCCAGGCGACGTCGATGAGCGGCCCCTGCAGGAGCAGGTGCGAGCCGTTCTCCGTCATGACGAAGGCGAGCGGCGCGAGGAAGGCGGGCAGGGTGTACTTCGCCGCCTGCCACATCGTTCGGATCGTGTCGCCCCCGGTGATGGCCGCGGAGGCGACGGCGGCGAGGGCCGTCGGCGGTGAGACCTCGGAGAGGACGGCGTAGTAGAAGATGAACATCGCCGTCTCGGGGCCGCTCACGCCGAGTGACTGGAGCGCCGGGCCGATGACGACCCAGCTGATGATGAACGACGCGGTCACCGGCACGGCGAGCCCGAGGACGATGATCGCGATCGCCGAGAGCACCGCGGTGACGACGACGACGATGGCCGGGTTGTCACTGACGGCGTTGGCGGCCTGCACGAGCAGGCTGGCGAGGTTCTGCCCCAGGCCCGTCTTGACGATGACGGAGGTGATGATGCCGGCCGCCGCGCACACCGCCGCGATCGGCAGCACCGACCGGGCACCGGTGGCGAGCGCGTGGTAGAGCTGCCCGGCATAGGTGAGGACGGCCCGCCCGCGCGGCTGCTCGGCGGCGTCGGGGTCGAGGGGGTCCCGTCCTGAGACGAGCCGCTCGACGAGGCCGACGACGGCCGCGAGGAGGGTCGAGTAGACCACCGCCCGGAAGGGCGGCACGCCGAGCGCGAGGAAGACCACGATCACGCCGAGGGAGGCCAGGTGGTAGCCGAAGCGCAGGAGCAGCCACCACGGGTTCTGGTGGGGCACCTCAACGGCGTTGACCCCGAAGCGCCGGGCGTCGATCTCCACGGCGAGCACGATCCCGAGGTAGTAGAGCAGCGTGGGGACGCTGGCCCAGAGCAGCACCTGGAGGTAGTTCGTCGACAGGTACTCCGCGATGATGAAGGCGGCGGCGCCGAGGGTCGGTGGCGAGAGGATCGCGCCGATGCCGGCTGCGGCGAGCATGCCGCCGGCGTTCTCCCTGGGGTAGCCGGCCCGCTTGAGGATCGGCCAGGCGACGGCGCCGAGGCTGACCGCGGTGGCCGTGCCCGAGCCGGACACCGTGCCGAGCAGGAAACCGCTCAGCGTGACCGTGCGGCCCGGTGCCGTCCGGGACTGGCCGAAGACCGAGAAGCTGAAGTTGATGAAGAACCGTCCGGCACCGGTCGCGTCGAGGACGGCGCCGTAGATGGTGAACAGCACGATGTAGGTCGCGGCGACGTCGAGCGGCACGCCGTAGAACCCGGACTGGTCGTTGTAGAAGCCGTTGATGATCTGGTCGAAGTCGATGCCCGCGTGCGAGATGGGCCAGTCGATCGGCAGGAACCCGCCGTAGTAGGCGTAGGCGAAGAAGGCCAGCGCGACGATCGGCAGCACCGGGCCCGTCGTGCGCCGCGTCGCCTCGAGGATGAGGACCGTGAGCAGCGCCCCCATGACGACGTCGACCGTCGTCAGCTGGCCCTGCCGGTCGAGGAAGGCGTTGAAGCCGCCGCCGCTGTCCCCGAGCTGGACCGGGAGCACCGGATAGAGCGTCACCGTGAGGGCCACGAGGGCCAGCGCCCAGTCGAGCGGGCCGGGGTGGTCGAGGGGGGCCCGCTCCCCCGGGGCCCGCTTGCGCGGCCGGTAGTTGACGAAGACGAGCGGCAGCACGAAGCCGAGGAAGAGCATGAGGTAGAACTGGTTGCCCTGCCGGAGCGGGGCGAAGACCTGGACGAGGACGAAGACCGAGATCAGGAACGAGATGAGCACGACCCCGGCGTCGAGCCGGGGGCCCAGCCGGCGCTGCGGCCGCTCCTCGTCGAACTCCGAGATGAGGAAGTCGACGTCGACGACGTCGTCGCGCTCCCCAGGCTTGAGGCGCGTCGGGCCCGGTGTCACCGCTTCGTCGTGGGACATACCGGGACGCTTTCACAGGATGGCCCCCGACGGGTGCCTAGCGCGCCTTACATCTTGGCCACGGATCGCGTCTCAGCTGCGGCGAGCCGAGGTGACGCGGGGCCGTCCGGCCAGGTCGGCGTGGTCCTCGGCGTCGGCCCACCCGGCCGCGGAGAGCCGCGCCGGCAGCGACTGGCCTTGGCTGTCGGCGTGCTCCATGAGGAGCAGCCCGCCGGGCCGGAGCAGGGTCGCAGCCGCGGCCGCGACCCGCAGCGGGATCGCCAGGCCGTCCTCACTGCCGCCGTAGAGGGCGAGCTCCGGGTCGTGGTCGCGCACCTCGGGGTCCACCGGCACCGCGCCGACCGGGATGTAGGGCGGGTTGACGGTCACGACGTCGACCGTGCCGGCCCAGTCCGCGAACGCGGGTCGAGTCGCGTCGCCCTGCGCCAGCTCGACGTCGAGGCCGAGCCGGTCCCGGTTGGCCGCCGCCCAGGCGATGGCGTCGGTGGACAGTTCGAGTGCGCGAACCGCGACCTCCGGGCGCTCCTCCTTGATCGCGAGCGCGATGGCCCCCGACCCCGAGCACAGGTCAACGAGTCGTATGCCGCTGGGCTCGCTCTCGCACCGGCGGTCGACCTCCGCGAGGGCGAGGTCGACGAGCACCTCGGTCTCGGGTCGCGGCACGAAGACGCCCGGACCGACGTGCAGGGTCAGCCTGTGGAAGTGGGCCCGTCCGGTGAGGTGCTGGAGCGGGACGCGCCGGATGCGCTCGGCCAGCACAGCGGCATACGACTCCTCGAAGGCGTGTGGGAGCCGGCCCCCCACGATCATCAGCCGACGGACCTCGGGGGTGTCCACGGCGAGGACGTGCGCGGCGAGCTCGACGGCATCGACGTCCGGTGACGCGACGCCCGCCTCGCGCAGGGTGCCGGCGGCGGCGCGAACGAGCGAGCGCAGGTCGGTCACTGGTCCGCCAGCGCGGCGAGCTTGGCCGCCTCGTCGGCATCGAGGGCCGACTGGACGACCGGGTCGAGGTCGCCGTCGAGGACGTGGTCGAGGTTGTAGGACTTGTAGCCCGTGCGGTGGTCGGAGATGCGGTTCTCCGGGAAGTTGTAGGTGCGGATCCGCTCGGACCTGTCGACGGTGCGGACCTGGCTGCGGCGGGCCGCCGAGGCCTCTGCGTCAGCCTCGTCCTTCGCGATCTGGTGGAGGCGGGCGCGCAGGACCCGGAGGGCGGCCTCCTTGTTCTGGAGCTGGGACTTCTCGTTCTGGCACGAGACGACGAGACCGGTCGGCAAATGGGTGATGCGCACGGCCGAGTCGGTCGTGTTGACGCTCTGGCCGCCCGGGCCCGAGCTGCGGTAGACGTCGATGCGCAGGTCGTTGGGGTCGATCGTCACCTCGACGTCCTCGGCCTCCGGCATGACGAGCACACCCGCGGCGCTCGTGTGGATGCGGCCCTGGGACTCCGTGACGGGGACGCGCTGGACGCGGTGGACGCCGCCCTCGTACTTGAGTCTCGCCCAGGGCGCCTCCTCCGGCCCCGGAGCACCCTTGGCCTTGATCGAGACGCGCACGTCCTTGTAGCCGCCGAGGTCGGACTCGGTCGCGTCCTCGATCTGGGTGCGCCAGCCGCGCCGCTCGGCGTAGCGCAGGTACATGCGCAACAGGTCACCGGCAAAGAGGGCCGACTCGTCCCCACCCTCGCCTGCCTTGACCTCGAGGATCACGTCACGGTCGTCGTCGGGGTCGCGCGGCACGAGCTGGCGGCGCAGGTGCTCCTCCGCCTCGGCGAGCGTCTCCTCGAGGCCGGGCAGCTCCTCCGCGAAGGCCGGGTCCTCGGCGGCGAGCTCGCGGGCTGCCTGGACGTCGTCCTGGGCGGCCTGCCAGGCCCGCGCGGTGGCGACCGTCGCGCCGAGGGCGGCGTAGCGCTTGTTGAGCGTGCGCACCAGGTCCTGGTCGCTGTGGACCGCAGGGTCCGCGAGCCGGGACTCGAGGTCGGCGTACTCGTCGAGGATCGCCTGAACTGACTCAAGCACGGTGCCTCACCTCGGGTCCGGGAACGTTGCCGTAAAGCGAACGCCGGCCCCGGCGACAGTCGTCGCGGGGGCCGGCGGACGGGAGACCTACTTGGCGGCCTTCTTGCCGTAACGGGCCTCGAACCGGGCCACGCGGCCACCGGTGTCGAGGATCTTCTGCTTGCCCGTGTAGAACGGGTGGCACTGCGAGCAGACGTCCGCGTGGATGACGCCGGACTTCGCGGTGCTGCGGGTGGTGAACGTGTTGCCACAGGTGCAGGTGACCTGGGTCTCCACGTAGTCGGGGTGAAGGTCCTTCTTCAACGCAGTCTCCTTGGTTTGAGTGGCCGGGTCGGCGCACGTGCCGTGAACCGGTCCAAAGGAAGAGTGTGCCAGAGGTGTGGCACTCCCCCAAAACGCCGTCGCCGGCCGGTGCATTCCCACCGGCGTCCGCGGACCGGTGCGTGCCGAACGCGCGAAACTTCGCGCCTCTGGCACGCGCGCCTCTGGCACTCAGGCTGCGGCCCCCCTCGCCAGGGCGTGCGCTCGCTCCACCTGGTCGAGGAAGGCGTCCGGCCGGAGCCGAAGGCCGAGCACGGGGATGCGCAGCACACGGTCGCCGGTGAGGACCACGTCGTTCTGGCGCAGCGCGTCGTCGACCGGGCTGAGGGCCAGCGCATGATGGCCCCCGTCAATCTCGACGACGAGGCCGAGCTCCTCCCACGCGACGTCGAGATAGACCCGGCCACCGGGCAGGGTCCGCACCACCTGCCGGGACGGCTCGGGCAGGCCCCGATCCCGGCACAGGGCGGCGAAGTCCAGCTCGCCGAGCGACTGCGCCCCGTCGCAGATGTCCCCGAGGACGACGTCGAGGAAGGCATGGCGCGGGCCACGTGGCGTCAGGTGCCACGCCTCGAGGACGCGCTCGGGCCGGACGAGTCGTTGCTGGAGCGGGAGGCAGAGCAGCAGCGCAGCCTGTCGGTCCGAGGCTGCCCACTGCGCCGCGTGGATGGCGGCCCACTCGGGCCGGACCCGCGGGACGCCGACGTCCAGCACCGGCGGCATCGTCGAGCGGTGGTGCCGGGTGACACCGGGCACGTCGTGCCTGCGGTTGTTGCGCGGGATCGACACGTCGATCCGTGTCGGTTGGAACGCGGTCAGTCCCGAGGCGAGCAGGGCCGCGGCGCCGTCGAGCACGCTCCGGAACCCGTCTCCCAGACGGCCTGCCAGTGTCGGGCCTCGGTGCCCAGCGGGCCCGGTCGGACGGCGACGGTGTGCCGGCCCGCGGTGACCCATCGACCCGCGCCGACCTCGGTGCGCACATCGGCCCGAGTCACGCCGACCGCCCTCAGGTCCGCTCGGTGCGCGACGCCATCGTGCAGGTCAGCGACGGCGCGGGCGACCACGGCCCGCTCGGGCCTGGGCAGGCGTCGTCGGACGGCTTGCGGGGTCGGCATGCAGCGATCGTGGCGGATCGCGAGGCGTCCCCGCTGAGGGCCTGTGGACAACGAGAACGGTGCGTGTCAGGGGCGCGGAATGTCGCGCCCCTGACACGCACCGTCAGAGG
>NZ_JAPFQL010000031.1 GCF_028446585.1 Intrasporangium calvum | reverse complement strand
TGGCGTGTGGGTCTGACGACCCAGCCACAACAGGACCGGGCCGTATGCCGCTGAGCTGGCCCAGCGGCATACGGCCCGGTGTGGTTGGGTGGTGGCGTCAGCGGACGCGAGCAGCGCTCGGCTTGACGGACTTCTTGCCGGAGAGCTTGATCACGTCCTCCGAGAAGTAGTCCGAGCAGAAGGCCATGCCGCAGGCCACCGAGAAGGTGGCACTGACGGCCTTGCCGCCCTTGAAGAGGCCGTTCTCGCCGAAGACCATCATTTCCCACGGGCGGGTCGTGTCGTCACAGGTGAGCTCGGTCGCGCCGTAGCCGCGGATGAGCATGCGCCCGACCCGCTGGGTGACCGAAGCCTCGAGGAACGCGAACTGTGCGTCGCTCCCGCACATGAACGTCCCGGAGAGGATCGCGGCGCCCGTCTTGGAGTCGAAACGCGCGTTCTTGTTGACCGTGATCTCGAGCGCGGGCGGCGGAGGAGCGACGTCGATGCTCAGCTCCATCTGCCCACCGTTGCCGGTGCCGTCCTGCTGGTCGTCGATGACGACGATGTAGTAGGTCTCACCCGTGAAGGCCTCCCAGACGGCCCCGCCGGGACCGCAACCGAGGACCTCGAAGCTGCCCGGTGCGCCGATGGCGACGAATACCCCTGCGCTGTAGTCAGAGGCGGAGACGTCTGCCAGGAGCGCTTCGTCGGCTGTGGCGGTGTAGCTGTACCAGACGCTCGCGTCCATGGCCGGTGCGCCGCACCAGGAGTTGAGCTCGTCGTCGTCGCTGTCTGTCGTCGCCTCGGTCGTGTCGAGGCTGGCCGCGAACGGCATGGCCGCGATCGCCTCGGCACCTGAGAACGTGTCGTTGCCGGGGGGTGCCGCGACAGCGGGTGACCCCACCACCGCGAGCGAGGTGAGGGCAGCTGCGAGAGCCGCCAGGAACCGTCGTGAAGCCTTCATGTGACCTACCCCTCTTTCGGTCGTGCGCAAGGCGCCGGCTCCCAACGTCGCGCCGAGCGCCAGGGATGCGAGTTTCGCCGTTGGGCCGCGTGGCCAAGGCCACAGACCTACGCTAGTGACAGGAGTTCGGGCATGCTGCCCGAAGCCCGAAATAGGGGGAAATTCATGAAGATCAAGCGTTGGTCGACAATGCCGCTCCTGCTCGCGGGGGCGCTGGCAGTCACATCAGGGGCTGCCTCTGCAGCGGCCCCTTCCAGCGCGGATGCCGCCCGAGGCTCGGCGACCTACATCGTGTCGCTGAAGGCTGGAGCCGATCCGGCCGCCGTGGCCGCCAGTCACGCTCGCAGGGTGGGTGCGTCTGTCAGCCAGGTCTACCGGCACGCGCTGAAGGGCTACGCGGCCCGGCTCACGCCGAGTGCCGTCCGGGCGCTGAGCCAGGACCCCCGCGTCGCTGCGGTCCTGCCCGATCGTGAAGTGCACATCACGGCGCAGACGGTCCCGGCGGGCATCCGCCGGATCGGCGCTGACGTGAGCTCGACCCGTGCCGGCGACGGCCGCGGCTCGGTCGACGTCGACATCGCCATCATCGACACGGGAATCGACCCGCGACACAAGGACCTCAACGTCGTCGGCGGCGTCAACTGCATCGCCGGCAATCTGTCCTACAACGACCTCAACGGGCACGGGACCCACGTGGCCGGGACGGCGGCCGCGAAGGACAACAAGATGGGGGTCGTGGGCGTCGCTCCCGGCGCGCGACTCTGGGCCGTTCGGGTTCTCGACGCCACCGGCAGTGGCTCCTGGTCGTCCGTGCTCTGCGGCATCGACTGGGTGACGGCCCACGCAGACACCATCGAGGTCGCCAACATGAGCCTCGGTGGCAGCGGCTCCGAGGGCTCGTGCACCGACCACGGCATGCGCGAGGCGATCTGCCGGTCGACAGCGGCTGGAGTCACCTACGTCGTGGCGGCCGGCAACGCCTCCATGGATGCCTCCTCCTCCGTTCCGGCAACCTTCCCCGAGGTGATCGCCGTGTCCGCGATCGCTGACTTCGACGGCTTGGCCGGCGGCTTCGGGACCCCGACGTGTGCCTACGGCAGCGACGACACCTTCGCCGGCGTCTCCAACTACGGGTCGGACGTCGACCTCGCCGCTCCCGGAGTCTGTGTCCTGTCGACGTGGCGGGGCGGCGGCTACCGGTCGATCTCCGGGACGTCGATGGCCAGTCCGCACGTCGCGGGTGCGGCGGCGCTCTACCTGTCCACCCACCCGGGGGCCACCCCGGCCACCGTGCGGACTGACCTCCGGGCCGCCGGCACGTTCGACTGGACCGGTGACCCCGACGGGACGCAGGAGCCGCTCGTCAACGTCTCGGGATTCTGATCACCGCAGGTTCGCGTCGAGGAAGGCCTCGGTGCGCCGGATCGACAGGGGCCACTGGGCCGTAAAGGTGTGCCGCTCGCCTTCGTAGACGTGGTAGGTCACCTTCTTGCCGGCCCTCTTCAACGCGGCCACGGTCTCCTCGGACCAACGGATCGGGCAGTCCTCATCGGCCGTGCCGTGGTGGATCAGAATCGGGTCCGTGATGCGCTCGAAGTACGAGCGGGGGCTGGTCCGCGCCCACGTCTCCGGGGCGCGCTCGGGCGTGCCCAGCCGCCGGATCACCGCTCGCGCATCGCCCCGCCGTTCGCTGTCGCGACGGACCCACCGGTTGAAGTTGTCGACCGTGTCCGAACTGACCGGGCTGTAGGCCACACCGGCCTTGAAGAGCCCCGGCTTGGCCACCAGGGCGCTGTAGACCACCCCGCCGCCCATCGAGCGACCGATGATGCCGATCCGGTCGGGATCCACCGCGTCGAGCTGCCGCAGGGCCAGACCCGCGTTGACCGCATCCACGGCATAGCCGATCCGGAGCGCTTCGCCATTGGCCGGGTCGTCGTCGGACTGGGCATGGTTGCGGTAGTCGATGTGGAGCGTCACGTAGCCCCGACGGGCGAGGTGGTCGCGCTCGCGCAGCATCGTCGCGCCGTTGGTGTACTCCTCGATCGGGACGTAGCCGTGTGCCAGGACGACAGCGGGGAACGGGCCCTTGCCGCGGGGGATGTTGATCCGGCCCGAGATCCGCAGGCCGTCACCGCGGTAGGTCGCGAAGTACTGCCGGTAGGCCTCGGTGCTCCCGCTCTCACGTCCGAGCCGTAGGTCGCGGCCGTCGAAGTCGGTAGCGATCAGCGACTCGATGAAAGCGGGGTCGGCATCCGCCGCCGGCGCGGTGGTCGGGCTGCTGTTGGTGGTGGCGCTGGCGCTGGCGCTGCCCGCCGCAGGGGACCCGGTCTGGTTGGTCACGACCGGCTTCGGCGGGCTGCTCGTGCAGGCCCCGACCATCAAGGCGGCGACCAGTGACACGGAGACGAAGGCTGCTCTTCCCACACCCCAGTGTCACCGACGTGGTCCGATCGGCCAACCAGCGAGGGCGGGAACTGCGCATCGCAGTTCCCGCCCTCGGCAAGGGGTGTGGCCGTCAGATCACGGGGCGTAGATGTACTGCATCCCCTGGAGGTGCGTGACGGTGCGCGTGTTGTAGTTGTAGGGGCCGGCGAGGGCGTTCATCTCGATCATCGTGATCTCGTTGCCGTTGACCGCGGTGACCCAGGCGACGTGCCCGACGCTCGAAGAGCCATGGACTCCGGGCTGCAGGACGACGATGGATCGGGTGCGAGGCGTGCCCGAGACGGTGTAGCCGGCGTTGGCGGCGCCGTAGCCCCACGTCATGGCGTTGCCGGTCCAGCCACCCGGGTAGTAGCCCTCGGACTGGTACCACTTGTTCAGCGCGCCCCACGTGCACTGGCCGGCGGAGCCCCAGTTGTAGGCCGACTTCTGGCCCGACGTGCCGTTGACCGTCGTCTTGGCCGTGTAGGTCGAGGTCGTGAGCGAGGACCGCGAGGCTTCACGCGAAGCACGCTCAGCGGCCTCGCGGCGGGCCTCGGCGGCCTTCTCGGCGGCCTTCTCGGCAGCCGCTTCGCGCTGCTTCTCGACGACGACGTCCTTGATGACGATCGCCTTCGCCTTGGCGGACGTCTTCGGCGTCGCGTAGCCGATGGAGCTCAGCGCGGGCGACTGCGCCACCGCGGGGGCGACGGCGGCGGTCGGGCCAACAGCGGCGGCGGCCTTGGGGCCGGCGACCTTCGGAGCGGCGATCGGGGCGGCCGCAGAGGTGTCGGACATCGTCTCGGCCGAGGCCGGTGTGGTCAGCGTGGCCACGAGGCCGCCGGCGGCGGCGACGACAGCGGCGCCCTTCATGGCGGGCTGTGCTGACTCACGAGCAATGCTCTTGAGTTCGCCGAGCGGGCTGTAGGCACCCGGCGCCCGGTGTCGCCCGGGACGGTTGTCAGTGTTCACAGAGAACCTCTCCGCGCCTACGAGGTTAGCTGTCGGGTTCGGGCGAAAGGCTGCCCGGCTCTCGTCTCGGGCCCGGAGGCCGTCCTCGAGTGCTACACCCCAAGAGCGGCGCGCAGTCGGCACGGGGCCGGCTCCACGACACTCGGAGGAACTGTGGTTCCCCCGCTCCTGCCATGTGGGTCAAACGGGACCTCGAGGCGTTGGCAGGACTCGGCGTCCGCCTCTCAGTCGGCCCCAAGGGGAAGGGGCTGGAGACGAGACTAGATGACGTATCCGCGGATGTCACGTTCAGGTAACGGGATTTCCATGACTTCGTAAAGCCACGGGGCGTGATCTGGGCCTCAGCCGGCGATCGGGCAGGTTGCCTTGGCACCCGCGGAGACGGCCTTGAAGTAGGGCGGGTTGCGCTTGAGCCCCTGCTGCCAGAGTGACCGCCAGAGGGCCTCGGCCCGTGCGGCGCTGATGTCGCCCCCCTTGAAGTGGGACTGGTCCTTCAGATGGGTCTCCCAGGGCTCGATCGCCGCGCGAGCCTTCCCGAGGATCCCGTTGACGACCCGCATGCCGGTCGCGCAGGTGCTCAGCGCCTTGGTCTGCTCGCTCGCCGGCACTCCCGTGGGGGGCGTGCAGCCCTGCTTCGCCGACCGGTAGGCGCGGTCCGCCGCATGGAAGGCCGCGATGTGCTGCGGGGCCTGGGCCGTGGTCGGTGCCCAGTCCTTCTTCGCCCTTGCCAACGAGATCTTGCCGGCCTGGAGGGCGTTCATGATGTCGAGGTGCTTGTCCCACTCCCGGAGGGACGTGGCTGCGGCGCGTGCCGCCTTCGCCTGCAGCTGCCACCCGCTGCGGCACTGCTCCACCTTGGCCGCCACGGGGTCGACCGTCGGCGTCGCCGATGTCGTGGCCTCGCTGCTGGGAGTGCTCGGGAGAGGGGCACTCGACGTGGTGAGCGGCTGGGTGGAGGCGGGGGCCGTCACGGGCGCGGCGGTGGGAGAACCGTCGAAGAGGTCTGTGCCGAACCACACCGCGGCCCCCACACCGAGGAGCGCCACGAGGACCACGGCAACGGCGGCCACGGGCCCGCGCTGCTGGCGCTCGAGCTCGCGGCGTGCCCGACGGGTGGGTGGTTCCTGTGTCATCGCGCTACCCCCAAAGTGGCTGATCCAGAACACGTACCCCGCCAACTGTAGGTGCTACCACACGGTCACCCCGCGAACGCGCGCACGTGGACGTTACTGGCGCGTAGGCATCTTCGGGACTCCTGACGCCCCCTGATCGGTCGCTATCCTCGCAATTGACCGATCCTGCTCCCACAGGACCGGCCCGGGGGAGGCACGAGGTACTGCATGTCCCATCCACCAGTTGAGCGGTTCCCGGAGGACCAGGACGATCGCCGCCAGCGTCCCGACGAGGCGATCGTCGTCCACCTGCCCACCCGGGGCACGCCGCCGGCCACACCCGAGCGACCCAGGCGGTACTCGAGCGAGTTCCGGGCCGACGCCGTGGCCCTCGCGCGCCGCCCCGGTGTGAGCGTCGCCGCCGCGGCCCGCGAGCTGGAGATCAGCCCGAGCACATTGCGGCGGTGGTTGCGGGAGGCTCCGGCAGCCCAACCCGATCCCGGGCCGGCCTCCGAACGGCTCGACGACGGGTGGCCGGACTGGCGTTCCTTCGACTGGCCCGTCCTGCCGGCCGCCGACAGCGAGCCTCCTGCGGCCGCCGCACCCGTGGACCCGGGGGAGGCCGGCGTTGACCCGCTCGGCGAGCCCATCGCTCAGCCGGCGCCCGACCCGCCGCCGAGCCCCGCCGTGGTTCGGGACCTGGCCGCGGCGGCGCCGGGGGACGGCATCTTCGCCGCCACGGCGCGCCTCGACCCGGTGCACCGCCTCGTCGTCGTCCTGACGGCCTTCGCCGCCTGCATCCTGCTCTCCCGCCTGGTGCCCGAGTCCTACCCCTGGCGCCCGACGGTCGGCGCGCTCCACGTCATGTCGCTCGTCGTGTCGTTCGGTGCCGTCCTGCTCGTCGACTGGCACGGTCTCCTCTGGCTGGCCGGACGCCGTGCCCTGACGGAGTCGACTCGCCTCGCGGCGGCTGCCGCGCCGATCATCTGGTTGGGCCTGGGCGGCCTCTTCGTCACCGGCGCCCTGCTGCGGCCCGACGTCGGGTCGCCACTGACGTTGCTCAAGCTGGTCCTGGTCCTGGCCGTGGCGGTCAACGGGGCCGTCATGGCCCCGGTGCGGCTGCGCCTGGCCGCCCTGTCCGCAGATGCCTCCCCGGTCGACGTGCCCGAGCGCGAGTGGCGCCAGATGATGCTCTCCACCGCGGTGTCGCAGGTCGGATGGTGGGGCGCCGTCGTGATCGGCTTCGTCAACGCCGCCACATGAGAGTCAGGGCCGCAGGAGCACCTTGATCGCGCGCCGCTCGTCCATGGCGCGGTAGCCCTCGGCGACCTCGTCCAGCGGCACCGTCAGGTCGACGACGCGGCCCGGGTCGATGCGGCCGTCGAGCACCCGCTCCACCATCCGGGCCGCGCGACGTCGAACGCCGTCCGGATGGCCTGGCCCGTCCCGACGCACTCGAGGACCGCGTCGGCGGCGACCCCACCTTGCCCGATAGCGGCATCATGGGGCGCATGAGGACGCCGATGTCGAGCTGGCGGGTCGTCGTGTGGTTCGGCGTGATCAGCCTCGCTGCGGACATGGTCTACGAGGGCGCCCGCTCGATGTACGGCCCGCTGCTGGCCTCGCTCGGGGCCACCGCCCTCGTCGTCGGTGTGGTGACCGGCCTCGGCGAGGCCATGGCGCTCGTCCTCCGCCTGGTCTTTGGCCCACTCGCGGACCGGACCGGCCGCTACTGGGGCCTCACCATCGGCGGCTACGCCCTGACGGCGGTCTGCGTCCCGCTCCTCGCCGTCGCTCCCTTCCTCGGTGGCGCCGGGCTCGCCGTCGCCGCCGTCCTCATCCTCCTGGAGCGCAGCGGCAAGGCCATCCGCAGCCCCTCGAAGTCGGCGCTCCTGGCCCACGCTGCCCGGTCGCTCGGCCGGGGCCGGGGCTTCGGTGTCCAGAAGGCGATGGACCAGGTCGGCGCCTTCAGCGGCCCCCTCCTCGTCGCGGCCGTCGTCGCGGCGACCGGTGTCATCTGGCCGGGGATGCTCGTCCTCGCCGTCCCCGGGGCGGTCGCCCTCACGCTGCTCCTCATCCTTCGGGCAAGGGTGCCGGACCTCGGCGCAGTGGACCCGGCCGAAGACCCTGGGAGCGCCGACCCGGGGAGCCGGCTCAGCGGCATACGGCATCGGGGTGGGCTGCGCGCGTGGCTCGACGAGGCGATCGGACGTCACCTGCCGGGCGACTTCTTCCGGTTCGCCGTGGCGGCGAGCCTCACCACGGGCGGCCTCGTGACCTTCGGGATCATCGGCTACCACCTGACGGCCGACGGCGTCGTCCCCGTCGCGACGGTGCCGCTCATCTATGCGGTGGCGATGGCCGTGGGGGCCGTGTCGGCGCTCGCGGTCGGGTGGGCCTACGACCGCGTCGGCGCCCACGTGCTGCTCGTCGTGCCGGTGCTCGTCGCGGTCGTGCCCGCGATGGCCCTGACCGAGTCGCTCGCGCTCGTCCTGGCCGGGGTCGTCGGGTGGGGCCTGGCCCACGGGATCCAGGACTCCGCGGTCAAGGCGCTCGTCGCCGAGCTCGTCCCCCCGGGACGGCGGGCCACCGCCTACGGCGTCTTCGCCGGGATCCAGGGCGCCTTCGCAGTCATCGGCGGGACCGTCATCGGGTGGCTCTACGACGTCTCCCTCCCGGCCCTGGTCACCACGGTCGCCGTCGCCCAGCTCGTGGCGCTCGGCCTGCTGTGGCGCACCGTCCGGCGGCCCCGTCTCCGACCCACGACGTAGGCGCCCGGCCCACACCTACGCCGCTGGGCTGAACTTGCCGGCGAACCATGACCGCTGTCGGTGCTGCGACGTAGCGTCGAAGCGCCGTGTCACAAAAGGCCGGGCTGCCGCGTCGGATGGACTGGTCCCCGATCGACGTCAACGGGAAGGAGTTGATGGATCCCGCTGCGCGACCCGTTGACTTCATGCTTACTTCAACTCGAAGGATGGATGCCATGACCTCCACACATGGTTCACTCACCGTCGACCGCGCGCGATGACGCGGGCTCGCCGAGCCACATCCTCTGGCGGCCCGCCCGGGTCAAGGCCGAGTGGGACCCCTACAACGTCTTCCACCGCAGCACACCGTCCTGCCGGCGGCCTGACCCGGCTGCCGCTGACACCGACCACGTGGCGCGCCACCTCCACGGGCGCGCCCCGATCACAGGGGTGAACGATGAAGGAGAACAAGCAGCCGATCCCGTGCCGGGACTACGACGCAGAGCTGTGGTTCGCGGAGCGGCCCGAGCAGGTCGAGTTCGCGAAGGCTTTGTGTGGGACCTGTCCGCTCCGCAGGGAGTGCCTCGCGGGAGCGCTCGAGCGCCGCGAGCCCTGGGGAGTCTGGGGCGGTGAGCTGGTCGTCGAGGGCGCCATCGTGGCGTTCAAGCGGCCCCGGGGACGCCCACGCAAGCAGCCTGCGGCCGCCTGACAACCCAGCCCCACACAGACCCGGTCTGTGTGGGGTCAGGGCTGCAACGCGGGTCCCTCACCCACGGGGAGGGCCGGCTCGGCGTCGGAGCGGTGCGGTGCCCTGTCCTCAAAGCGCAGGGCACGGCACAGTCCCAGGAGGGCGAGGTTGACGAGGACGAGGAAGTACCCGGCGAACTCCTCCTCGAGGAGGCGGAAGAACTGGACGATGAAGAGCTGGCCCAGGAGCGCGATCTCGAACAGCTGGAGTGAGCCCTGCCGGTCGCCTGCCCGCCATCGGAGCAGGCCCCAGCCGCTCACGGCGACCGAGGCGACGGCGAAGCCGGCATAGACCCACGCGACTGCGTCGGGCCGGTCGCCTTGCCGGGCGGTGCCGATGAGCGCGTTCACGGGCCCGACCGCGGAGAAGAGCACGAAGAGGACGAAGGCGGCGAGCGCGGTCCGGCTTTCGCCGCGACCGGCTCGTAGAAGTAAGTTGTTGTCGCCCGTGACGAACTTGCCGACCTCGTCGATGAACAGGCCGAACCCGACGCCCCCCACCACGGTCGCCACCATGCGGACCGTCCTGCTGAGGAACAGCATGAAGAGGAGCAGCGCGAGAAGCATCAGGATGCCGCCCCAGAGGACGTGCGCGAAGTGGAGCGAGTCGCCGCCGATCTGCGGGTAGCCGGTCAGGACGAGGAAGACCCGGGTGATGGCGATCGGCCGTGATCCGCGACGCCCTGCGGCAGCTGCCCGGCTACCGGGCCGGGCACCGGCCCGGGCGCAGCGTGCTGGTCCGGGTCGACGGCGCCGGCGGCACCCACGAACTGGTGGGCTGGCTGGAGCGGCAACGACTGTCGTACTCGGTCGGTTTCACCCTCCCGGACACCACGCCCGAGTTGCTGAAGAAGATCCCGAAGAAGGTGTGGCAGCCCGCACTCGACGCAGAGAACGAGGAACGCGATGGCGCGTGGGTCGCCGAGCTGACCGGGTTGCTCGACCTCTCGTCGTGGCCGGCTGGGATGCGAGTCATCGTGCGCAAGGAACGACCCCACCCCGGCGCACAGCTGCGGATCACCGACATCGACGGACACCGCGTCACCGCGTTCGCCACCAACGCCAAGACCGGGCAGCTTCCCGACCTGGAACTGCGGCACCGTCGCCGTGCCCGGGTCGAGGACCGGATCCGCAACGCGAAGGACACCGGCCTGCGGAACCTGCCCCTGAAGGGGTTCGACCAGAACCGGATCTGGATCGCGATCGTGGCCCTCGCAGCCGAGCTGACCGCGTGGATGCAGATGCTCGCACTGCACGGCCACCAGGCCCGCCGGTGGGAACCCAAACGACTACGGCTGCGGCTGTACTCGATCCCGGCCACGCTCGCGCACCACGGCCGACAAGTGCTGCTGCACCTGGCCGAACGCGCCCCCTTCGCCGAGCTCGCCAACAACGCCATCCTGCGCCTGCGTCAGCTCGCCGCCCCCGGCTGACGACACCGCCGCCCGTCCCGACAACCCGAGCACGACCACCGGCCCGTGGAAACCGGCGCCCACCGAGGCGACACCCGGGGCACTGTCACACCCGAACGGCAGAATCAGCGTGCGACCCGCGAATCCCACGCAGAGAACAACGCCCGACCGAGCCATGCAAGATTCGGTTAGGCCGAACTCCTGCGGTTGCGGCCATCAGACCTCGAGTGAGCTCATCACAGTTGAGGTGGTGGCAGGGGACAAGCCTCAACCCATTGCTAAACCCTCATCTGTCATGATCCGGAAACCCTCGCGCGTACAACGAAAGAGCGACGGTTAGACGTTAAGAAAAAGCAATGCGTGGATCAGTCGGAAGTTCACGAAGGCTTGAGCGTGTGCCCCCAGTGATGACGACACGATGAACATTCACCCGTTCTGGTCCTGGCATGAAGCCGCTTGTGTGGGTGGGCAGACCTTGAGCTCGAAGGGGATTTCTAGTTCACCCTGCTGCCCGTCGGCTGTCTCGTATGTGAGCGTGATGCCCTTGCCCTCACGCACCTCGTCAGTGGCCTCGATGTCGATCGCCAGACGAGCGGTTATTTCCCCGACGTCCGGCTCCTCCTCGACGGAACCACACAGGACGTCGACGGGGTCGGGCTCCTTGGGGAAGCCGTGCGTGACCAAGTCGCCGGGCAGATACCCGACGCTCGGTTTCGAGCTGTGCAGCGACCAGACGCCAAAGTGGGC
This sequence comes from Intrasporangium calvum, assembly GCF_028446585.1. Classification (GTDB taxonomy): domain Bacteria; phylum Actinomycetota; class Actinomycetes; order Actinomycetales; family Dermatophilaceae; genus Intrasporangium; species Intrasporangium calvum_A. The sequence goes on along the minus strand of NZ_JAPFQL010000031.1, from coordinate 21,811 downwards.
GATGGGAAGGTTTCCGTTCGTGAATCGGGCAGCGGTGACGCGTGCAGACCCCTCGGAAACGCACAGGGTTATGACGCCCACGGAGAGCTTCGTCTCACCTTCAGGTGTGACGATCGTCTGGCCGAAAGCAGGTGGTGCATCACCTGCCATTCGAAGCGTCGAAGCGCTCCCGCACGCGGACAGCAAGAGAGCAGCCACGCCGGAGCACGCCACGAATGCCACACCGGAGCCACCTCTGGAGACGAGACGCATCAACCCTCCCTAGGGGTATAGCGGTGCCCCACGTGCGAGGTGGGGCACCGCCGGAACTTGATCTGAGTCATCGAGGCTTTGAGCTTGATCCAGCCGAGGCAGCCCACCCCTTGGGAGTACTGCCGCAAAGGTAGGAAGGCGCAGTGACCGCGAACCTCATTCTGGTTGCGGAGGTCCAACCGGAGTGCGCCGAAACGTTGATCGGACCAATGTCCACACCGGCACTGTAAGTGTAGTTGGTGGCGTTGTTCTTCCAGACGGTGGTGCCCGCAGAATAGGGCGCGCAACTGGCGCTGTAGTTGTAGTCCGCCGTGCGCGTGAAGTCACCTGATGGCAGCAGCGCGTTGAAGCTCACCGGCTTACGATAAACGTACTGGGTACACGTATTCTTGTAGTCGCGATAGTTCACCCAGTTCCTCACCATCGCATCCGCGATATTAGTCGCAGTGGCCCCGACACTGGTGCTGATGGTGGCGGTCCCGGATTGCTTCATACCGAAATCTGGGCCGGTGACACCAACACCGAGCGTGTGCGCGCTACCCGTCTCGAAGTCCACTTCACCAGTGGCGCCGGACCAGCCGTACAGCGTCGCGAAGTGCTCCCGGAGCCCGTAGTACGTGGTGCCTGTGATTGTGCCGCAAATGTCGCTCGCCGAGTACCCGATTCCCGAGCCGCGGAAGTGGCCCTTCCCGATGGGCATGACGCTCAGGTTCTTGTCGCTCGTGGCGAGCTTTACCCTGGCCCTCCTTGCGTCTCCGATCGTCATAGGCCCGTGGTCGATCTGCTTGGCTCGCGCATCAGACGCCTGCTCCGCGGTTTGAGCCACCAGGTCAAGGGTCACCTCGTCTGGGGCGCCTCTCTTAGAGGCGTGCGCCATTGTGGTGTTCCACCTTCCACCGACCTGCGCGACTGTCGTAGACCATGTGGCTTCACGCTGCCCATCCGTGACAACGATCTGGAGGTCGACTTGGCCATTGCCTGTCACCACGCCGGGTGGCAGGTGGGCGGCCTCTATGAAGACATTGAACCGCCCACCAGCGCCCAAGCTGCCCTTCTGGATCAGGTGCATAGCCATCTCCGCACCTTCTGCCGCCGACCCGAGTCGATCCGAAGAAGGCCACGCGTACACCGCGAACTGCCCGTGCGACGCGCCGCGAACGATACCTCGTAGCGCTTCGCCCCCGCTGAACGACGCTGCCCTCGCGCCTGCGTGCGCCGCTGGCGATGCCTGAGCCTGTGGTGCGACCAACGCGGCCGCGGTCACCAGCCCCACAACGGCGAGCCGGTCCCAGCCCCGTCTCGACGTTGGCCTACTGCGTCGATGGACCATGCAACGACCTCAATGTACTCCCGAGGTCCCCCGTGGACCCCTGCCCTCACAGGGTCAAAGCTGGATGGCTCGCAGTCAAACGCGTTTGACCAAGTCTTTGCCAACTCTTGAATGTTAGCCTTCACTTAATTGCGTTTAAGCGGCAGTACGCGAGAGTGCGGTTATGACGAGCGGATGACCCACGTCGCCTACGAGCGAAGGTGCGAGACAGTCCTTTCTGGCCCCCAAGGGGGCCGGGAAGGATGTGGTCGCCTGATGGCCGAGACGCTGGAGGCCGAGGGTGTTGCGCGGCTTGCGCCGGCGCCCAGTCGCGCTGCCTGCGACTTGTTCGCCTCAACGCGGCTGCGGTTCCCACCCTGGAATCGGCAGCTCACCCCACCGCTACGCTTGGTACGTGGGTCGAGTGGACTACATCGATGATCCGAATGCACCGAAGGCCCGATCATGTCACTGGTTGCGCAGCGCCATGAATTAACCCGTGGCGCGTCCGGGAGGCCGTGCCTACGGTGGTCCGGTGACCTCCACACCGAGCGCTCCACCGCCGGGCGAAGGCACCTCGCCACAGGGGCCGTTCCTCCCGCGTCCGACCATGCCTCCCGCCACGAACGTGCCGGACGACCGGCCGGCCCACGCCGCCGGCCCGCCGAACCCGCCGGACCCGCCGGGTCCGCCTCGCGCAGCCTCCGTCCGACGGGTTCGCCGCTCTCGCCTACCGTGGGTCGCCCTGTCCGGTGTCGGACTCGCCCTGGTCGTCGCGAGCGGCGGAGGTCTGGTCCAGTCCGAGACCCGCACCGAGGTGCGCCGCTCGACGGCGGCCACGATCACCATCGAGGCCGGCTCGAGCGAGGTCGAGGTGGCCGGCGGAGCCCCCGCCGGCACGATCGAGATCACCCGCACGCACCGGTGGGGCCTGGGCGGGGCCAAGCCCAGCGCCGACGAGTCCTGGGAGGAGTCGGCAGTCACCATCCGCGGCGCCGAGTGCGCGGGGCTCGCCTGGCGCTGCGGCATCGACTACGCCGTCCGTGTCCCCGACCCGACAGCCGTGACGGTCGAGGGCGGCTCCGGTGACGTCCTCCTGGTGGGCAGCCTCGGGACGATCCGGCTGGATCTCGGGTCCGGCGACGTCGAGACCCGCGACCTGGTGAGCGGGGACGTCACGATGACGACCGGCAGCGGGGACGTGGACCTGGAGCTGAGGTCCGGGCCTGCGGCACTGGAGGTTCGGACGGGATCAGGAGATGTGTCCATCGAGGCTGCTGCCGGAGAGCAGTACCGCCTGGACGTCGACACCGGGTCGGGTAACCAGAACCTCGACCTCGCCTCCGACCCGAGTGCGCGCCAGGTCATCACGGTCCGGACCGGCTCCGGAGACGTCGACATCGAGTGACCCCCCGGCCTGGGACGGCCATGCTGGGGAGCATGAGCGAGCAGGAGAGCGTGGGTCGGCGAGTCCAGAGCCGGATCTATCGGGAAGGGCTCTTCGGGCGCCGCCCCCGTGTCCCGGTGGAACCGCGGGCACTGGAGCAGGCCGCCCGGCGCAGGCTGAGCCCGCGGGCGTGGGCGTACCTGGCCGGGGGAGCCGGGCAGCAGCGCACCGACGCCGCCAACCGCGCCGCATTCGACGACTTCCCGATCGTGCCGAGGATGCTCGTTGACGTCTCCACGCGGGACCTGTCCGTCGAGCTGTTCGGCCGCACGCTGCCCGCTCCGCTCCTCTTCGCCCCGGTCGGCGCGCTGGAGCTGGCCCATCCGCGGGCCGACCTCGAGCTGGCTGAGGGCGTGCGGGAGCTCGGCCTCCCCGTGGTCATCTCCACCCAGGGGTCGGCGCCCCTGGAGGACACCGCTGCCGCCCTCGGCGACTGCCCCCGCTGGTTCCAGCTCTACTGGAGCAGCAACGACGACCTCGTCGACTCCCTCGTGCGGCGCGCGGAGGCCGCCGGCTGCGACGCCCTCATGGTCACCCTCGACACGCACACCCTGGGCTGGCGGACGCTGGACCTCGACCTCGGCAGCCTCCCGTTCACCCGGGCCGAGGGCATCGCCCAGTACGTCAGCGATCCGGTCTTCCGGCGGCTGGTGGAGGAGCGAGTGGCGCACCCGGCCACCCCGGCGGAGCCGACGCCCCGGCCGACACGGGCAGCGGTCGCGGCAGCCCTTTCCATGGCCCGGCACTGGCCGGGGCCGGTCCGGGCCAACCTGCGCTCGCCGCTGCCGCGCGCGGCCGTCGAGACCTTCCTCGACGTGTTCTCCCGGCCGTCCCTCACCTGGGAGCACCTTGGCCGCCTTCGGGAGCTGACCCGGATGCCCTTGGTGCTCAAGGGAATCCAGCACCCGGAGGACGCACGTCGGGCCGTCGACCTCGGCATGGACGGGATCGTGGTGTCCAACCACGGGGGCCGGCAGGTCGATGGTGCGATCGCCTCGCTCCGCGCGCTACCAGCGGTGCTGGGGCAGGTGGCGGGGGCGGTGCCGGTGCTCTTCGACAGTGGCATCCGCAGCGGTGCGGACGTCTACAAGGCGCTGGCGCTCGGAGCTGACGCCGTGCTCATCGGCCGGCCCTGGGTCTTCGGTCTCGCCGTCGGTGGCGGCTCCGGGGCTCGCGCGGTGATGGAGTATCTCCTCGCGGAGCTGGACCTGACGATGGCCCTCACCGGGGTGAGGGCCATCGCCGAGATTCGGTCCGGGAGCGAGTCGCCTAGCTCCTGACGTCGCGGGCCTGCTGCTCGGCCTCCGTGCGCACGGAGTCTGCCGCGGTCTGCGTCTGCGCCTTGACCTCCGCAGCGGAGTCGCTGGCGGCGGACCTGACCTCCTCGACGGCCTCCTGAGCCGGCTGCTTCAGGTGCTCGGCCATCTCGCTGCCGGCCGCCTTGACCTCCGCGGTCGCCTGCTCAACGAGAGGCTGCGCCTGCTCCTTCACGGCCGCGGCCGCCTGCTTCTCCTTCTCGGAGGCCGGCAGGACGGAGCCCACGAGCCAGCCGGCCGCGAGGGCGACGACGCCTGCGGCGAGCGGGTTGCCCTGAGCCTGCTGGCGCGCCTTGTACTTCATGTCGTGCGCCGTGCCCTGCACGCTCTCGACGGCAGAGTGGCCGCTGTCCGACATGCCGTGAGCTGTGCCCATGGTCGACTCCTTCGCGCTCTCGGCGGCGCCCATGATCCGGTCGCGCCAGCTCGACACCTTCTGGCCCATGCGGGCCTTCTGCCGTTCCGCGATGGTGCTCGGCGACACGGTGGTGCCGAGCCGGTTGACGTTGTCGCTCAGGTCCTGGCGGGTGCGCTCCACCTCGGTGCGCAGCCGCTCGGTCTCGTGGTCGCTCATGATTCGTTCCCCTTCAGTGCGTCGGGAATGTGCTTTGCGGTCTCGGTGGTCTTCGGCAGGCCCTGCACCCGCTTGAGCTCTCCACGGCCCATCGAGTACATGACGGCGGCGGCGATGCCCCAGACGACGGCGACGACGAGCGCCGACCAGCCGAGGCCGACGGCGTCCCCGATCGCCCACCACAGGGCGAGCGAGAGGAACAGCAGGACGAACCACCCGGCGAGCCCTGCGCCGCCGAGGAGGCCGGACCCCTTGCCGGCTCGCTTCGCGGACTCACGCAGCTCGGCCTTCGCCAGCTCGGTCTCCTGGCGGACGAGTGTCGACAGGTCCTTGGCGATGTCGGCGACCACGTCCCCGAGGGAGCTCAGCGGCTCACCCGGCAGGTCGTCGGTCGTCTCGTGGGGCGGTGCCCCGCGTGCGCCGGAAGCGTCGATCATCGGGCGTCACCTCGATCAAGCCACCCGTCAGTGCCGGCGAGCGGGTCGGCTGCACCCGTCGGAGCCGTGGGAGCCGTGGGAGCCGTCGAGGACGTCGCCGTCGCGCCGGTCGTGGCCAGCGGTCCGTCCAGCACGGGCTCGGCGGTGCCCGTCGACGCGTACGCGCCGGGGGCGCTCGCACCATCCTCCTGCGACGCGGCCGACAGGCCGCGGGTCATCCGGCCGGACAGGAAGCCGAGCCCTGCCGCCACGGCAAGGAACGTCCCCGGCTTGCGCCGGGCAAAGCGCTTCACCTCGTCGAGGACGGCGCCCGGCTCGTTGCCGTCGAGCCAGTCGCCGAGCGTTCGCGCCTGCTGCGACACCTGGCGCACCAGGTCATGGGCGACACCCGGCTGACCGGCGCCGACCATGGAGTCCAGCTCGTCCGTGAGGCTGCGCAGGTTGGTGGTCAGCCGCTGTTGCTGCGAGCGGGCCTGGTCGGTCAGCTCCGACCGGGACTGGTCCATGAGTCGGCGCATCTGCTCGGTCGCCGTCGAGGTGACGTTGCCGAGCTCCTCCTTGGCCGTCTCGGCGACGTGCTTCGCCTCGCCCTGGGCAACGTGGGCCGTCTCCCTGCCGGCCTCCTTGGCGGCCTCGGTCCGGGAGCCGGATGCATCGGCCCCGTTCGGGCTGCCCGTCGTGCCCAAGGTGCCGGTCGTGCTCGTCGGATACGTGTTGGAAAGGCCCGTGTCGTCCAGGCTCCCGGACGTCGGTCCGTTGGTGAACTGGGACATGTGTCCTCCTCCTTGGTTCGCGACGCAGTCGTCCACCACGCCACGTGAATGGGTGCGCTGAGCCCGCGCTGCTGGGGGCCTCGGACGCTTCGCTCCCACTACCCCGGGGTGGAGCAGGCCTAACGACGAAGAGGCCGCACCCCTGGCGGGATGCGGCCTCTCCGGCGTGGTGGGCGGAGTCAGGCGGGCGGGCGAACCTCGCGCCGCAGGATCTTGCCCGTGGGGCCCTTCGGCAGCTCGTCGAGCTGCCAGAGGTGACGCGGGTACTTGTAGGCGGCGATCCGCTCCTTGACGTAGTCCTGCACCTCGTCGAGCGTCGTCTCCGACCCGGGCCGCAGGGCCACGGCCGCGCCGATCTCCTCACCCATCACGTCATCCGGGATGCCCACCACGGCCGCCTCGAGGACGTCGGGGTGGGTGTAGAGGACCTCCTCGACCTCACGCGGATAGACGTTCATCCCTCCGCGGATGATCATGTCCTTCTTGCGGTCGACGATGGTGAAGTAGCCGTCCTCGTCGACGGTCGCGAGGTCCCCGGTGCGGAACCAGCCGTCCGGGATGGCCTCAGCCGTCGCATCGGGCTTGCGCCAGTAGCCCTTCATGACGTTCTCGCCGCGGATGGCGATCTCGCCGATCTCTCCGGGCGCCGTGTCGGTGCCGTCGAGGTTGACGAGCTTCATCTCGCAGCCGGGGATGGCGCGGCCGATGGTGCCCGGCTTGGTCGGCCGGTCCGGCATGTTGAAGGAGGCGACCGGGGACGTCTCGGACAGGCCGTAGCCCTCGAGGATCTGCGCGTCGAACTTCGCCTCGAAGTTGCGCATGACCGCCTCCGGCAGCGCCGAGCCACCCGACACGCAGGTGCGCAGGCTGCTCGTCTCGGCTCCGTCGGCGTCGGGGTGGTTGAGCATCGCCGCATACATCGTCGGCACGCCCTGGAAGATGGTCACGTGGTCGCGGCCCACGACCTCGAGCGCCTTCGCGGGGTCGAAGCGGGGGATGAGTGTCAGCGTGCAGCCGCGCAGGACGCTGGTGTTGAGTCCGCAGGTGAGTCCGAAGACGTGGAAGAGGGGCAGGCACCCCATGATGACGTCGTCCTCGCCCATCTCCATGATGTCGTCGCAGGACCGCTCGGCGTTGCGATGCAGGTTGAAGTGGGTCAGCTCGGCGCCCTTGGGCTTGCCGGTCGTCCCCGACGTGTAGAGGATCACCGCGGTGTCGTCGTCGGCCCGCTCGACCGCCTCGGCCAGCGGGTCCGCGTCCGGCAGCGCACCGGACGCCGGACCCATCGCGGTGCACTCGATGACCTGGGTGTGGACGCCCTCGCCGGCCGCGATCTGCGCTGCCTTGCGGGCTTCCTCGGCGAAGTCCGGCCAGACGAACGAGAAGCTCGTGCCGGCGTCCTGGTAGTAGTAGGCGATCTCGCCGCTCTTGAGCAGCGGGTTCATCGGCACGACGATGCCGCCGGCGATCAGGGTGCCGTAGAAGAGGACGGGGTAGGCCGGGACGTTGGGGAGGATCAGGGAGACGCGGTCACCGGGCTGGAGCCCGGCCTCCCGCAGCTGTCCCGCGACCTTGGCGGCGGCTGCGTGCAGCTGGCCCCAACTGATTTCGGCCTGGTCGAGCTTGATGCCGAGCTTGTCGGGCAACCGCGTGGCGGTGGCGACGAGGTTGGTGGCGAGATTGGTCATGTGGACTCCTTTGAGACCTACCGGCGAGTACCAGAGCCATCATGCAGCGAATTCGCGCTCGTCGGGTGTCGGATCGGTCACGACCACGCCCGTTCCAATCGAAACCTCGTCAAGCGCCACTTGGGTCGGCCGCGCGAGTAGCGTCGCCTCGTCCTCCCACCGGAGACCCCTCGAAGCGAAAGGCCACATCGATGCTCAGCAGGACCCAGGCGCGGCTCGCGCTCCTCGGCACGGCCACGGCCGCCGCCATCGTCGTGAGCGGCGCGACACCCGCCGTCACCGCAGCCCCGATCGAGTCGGGCGTCAGCACGTCCTCCGCCTCCGCGGAGTGCGAGGAGACGGGCGGCTTCGCGGACTTTGCGCGCGTCCGCGACGGCGCCGCCGCGAAGGAGCCGAAGCTCTTCCCCGACAACGAGGCCAAGGCCTATGGCACGCTGCCCGACCGGGCCACGCTGCCCGCCGGCAGCGTCAAGGTCCGGACGGTCTTCCACGCCATCTCGGGCGACGAGTGGACCGCCCAGGAGAAGCGCAGCATGCAGCGCATGATCGAGGCCCAGATGAAGGTGCTCAACGACGCCTTCTCGGGTGCGACGGCGGCGGACGCAGCCGACACGCCGTTCCGCTTCGAGCTCGACCTCGAGCAGGACCTGAACTGGGTCGTCGACGCCGACTGGTACAACGTCACGCCCGGCAAGACCGAGCGCGACATGAAGCAGGCGCTGCACGAGGGCGACTCCGAAACGCTCAACGTCTACTCCGCGGACATCGGCGGCGGCCTGCTCGGCTGGGCCTACTTCCCGAAGGACTACAGCACCGGGCGCGACTTCATCGACGGCGTCGTCATCCTCGACCAGTCGATGCCGGGCGGGACCGCCGGCAAGTACGCCTACGGCGACACCCTGACCCACGAGGTGGGCCACTGGCTGCTCCTGCACCACACCTTCAACAACGGCTGCTCGGCCTCGGGTGACTTCGTCGCGGACACGCCGAAGGAGGCCGTGCCCCAGTTCAACTGCCCCGTGGGTGCCGACACGTGTGCGGCGGAGGGCCTCGACCCGATCCGCAACTTCATGGACTACACGATGGATCTCTGCATGGAGATGTTCACGCAGGGCCAGGCTGACCGGATGAGCGACGGCTGGCTGGCCTTCCGCGCGGGTGGCAAGGGCTGACGTCAGTCCGGAGGGTTGCGTGACCGCAGCACGAAGAGGACTCCGACGAGGGTCACCACCGGGCCGATCACGGCCCACACGGCGACGCGAGTCATCATGCTGCCGCCGACGTAGCCGAGGCCCTGGAGCGTCCACAGCGCACCAATGAGGATGAGGAGGATCCCGATCGGCAGCCTCCAGTGCCGGTTCACCCATTCCCTCCTCGGTCCGTGGCCCGTCTCGTGACGGGCCGGGCCACAGTCTCCCTCATGACGCCGTATGCCGCTGAGCTGGCTCAGCGGCATACGGCTCCGGTGCTTCCGCCGGCTGCGCGAATGTCGCACCCTGAGGGGGTGGCTCTCGCTGTGTGCCTCCTCTTTGACCCGAGAACCGACCGGTTGGTCCGGGAGCTGTGGGCGCGCCTGGAGGCCAAGGGCGTCCGGACCCTCCAGTCGCACACCCACGGTCGGCACCATCCGCACCTGTCCTATGCGGTGCTGCTCGAGTGGGATCTCGTCGGGGTCCGGGCAGCGCTCGAGGAACTGCCCGACAAGGGCGGCTTCGAGGTGAGCTTCCAGGGCACGGTGGCCTTCCCGCGCGGGCGGGCGGCGCTGGCCCCCGCGGTTCCCGCCGACGTCGCCGCCCGGCAGGACGCGGTCGCCGGCGCCGTGGTGGCCGCGGGCGGGATGCTGCACCGACACTATGCGCCCGGCCGGTGGGTGCCGCACGTCTCGGTTGCCACGCGGGCCTCAGGGGAGGCGCTCGCCGTAGTCGTCAAGGAGGTCGCGGACGTCCTGCCCCTGACGGGCACGGTCGAGCGGGCGGCCCTCATCGACAGCTCGACGGGAGAGGCCTGGCCGCTGCCGGGCGTGCCCTGACGGGGCGAGCGGCACCGGCTCAGGGGGTGGCCGGCCAGAGCAGCACCGACGAGGTGACCGGCCGGACCCCGGCGCCGGGGTCCGTCCCGGTCACGGTCACGGTGTGCGTCCCCGGCGGCAGGCCGGCGAAGGACGCCCGGGTGTCGCCGCCGTTGCTGATGGCAACGACCTCGCGGGCGAGGACCCGCCCCTTCTCGGTGTGGACCGTGACCTCGAGCGAGGCCGGGACGGCCCCAGCGGCGAGGGGCCCCGCATCAGCATCCATCTCGGCGCTGACGTCGACCTCGAGCGGTTCGCCCTCGACGACGAGGTCGGGGACCCGCGCCCGGACGTTGACCGAGGAGAGATCCCGGCGCCGCACGGGCGCCGCGGTCAGGAGCTCCTGGACCTGGTCGAGGACGAACCGGTTGCACTGCAGGGCGCTGTGGTTCTCGGGCACCCGGACCGCGATGTTGGTGTCGAGCCGTTCGTCATGCCCGATGGCGCCGGCGAGCGGGACGGTCCCGTCGCCGAAGTCGTTCTCCGCCCCGAAGCTCTCCGACACCGTCGCGCGCCCGCCGGAGAACCGGACCGTCGTGTTGGTCGGTTGGCGGATCCCGACGATCAGGTGGGCCATCCCCCTGCTGTCGGCGCGGGCCCGCTCAGCCTCCTGCAGCGTGGTGTGGAACGCCATCGCGTCGGCCACCATGTCGGTGCGCAGCTCGGGGACTGTCGTCTCGGTCGTCTTCAGATACTCGGATCCATCGGCGATGCAGGCGAACTCCGGCATGAGCTGGTGCAGCGACGGCAGGCTGCGGGCGAAGCCGGTCAGGTTGATCGACAGGGGCCCGATGCCCTTGCGCACGCCGTTGACCAGCTGCTCGATCGCGTTGGTGGCGCCGCGCCAGGGCGTGCCGAGGGTGATCAGCTTGCGCGTCACCTCGTGGCCGCCGCACTTCTCGACGTACCACCGCGCGACGAGCCCGCCCATCGAGTGGCAGACGAAGACGAGGCGGGCGTCGGCATACGGCCCGCCCTGCGCCCGCCAGCGTTCGAGCGCGGGCTCGACCACCGTCGCCAGCCGCTGTCCGTTGTAGCGGTTGGACAGGCGCCAGTCGTACGGCGCCAGAACGAGGTTGGCGGGGCGGTCGCCGGTCGCCTCGTGGTAGCCCAGCGATCGGAGCTGGTTGACGAGGACGTCGTAGCCCTTCAGCGGCGTCCAGATTCCGGGGATCGCGTGGACGTCCGGCATGAGGCCGACCGGTTCGACGCCGTCCCCCGGGTGCTCGTCGCCGATCCCCTCGGGCAGCTCGTGGTCGAGGATGCTGTCCCGGCGCCTGATGAGCTTCCAGATCGCACCGCCTGATGGCGCCCAGAAGAGGTGGTCAGCGGCCGGCGAGCCGTCCGCCCCCCGCACCCCGAGCGTGCTGCCCATGATGCCGGGCAGGACGACGACGACGTCGTTGTTGTTGTTCATGTCAGGTCCCCCGCTTCAGCCCCCATTCGTCAACGGTGCCACGAGGTCCGGCACCGTGCCACCGATTCGGTCAACGAGCCGCGGCCCGGAAGGCCTCCCAGACCTCCGGTCGCAGCCGGCCGCGGTCGCTCACCGCGAGCCCCTGCTCCAGAGCCCAGGCGCGCACCTCGGCGGTCGTCGGCTCGCGGGGCGGCACCGGTCCCGCCGGCTCGAGGTCGTCCAGGTGGGCGCCGGCGCCGGCCTCGAGGCGGGCCTGATGCAGGGCCGCCGTGAGGAAACGGAACGCCCACTCCTGGGCCAGAGCCCGTGTCTCGCAGAAGATGATCGGCACGGTCGGGTAGCGCGCCTGGCTCTCCGCGATCGCGTCGGCCACCACCGCGGGGCGCACGTGCTTGAGCGAGAACACGTGGGAGTACTTGTCCTCGACGACCACTGCTCCATGCCGTACGCCGCTGAGCTCGGCGAGCGCGTACCTCAGCTTCCCGTTGAGCAGGCTCGACGACAGGTCCTGGAGCGACTTGCGTTCCACGACGGCCACGACGGTGCCATCGAGCTCGACGGCGTAGTCCCCGACGGACAGTGGCGTCGTGCGGGTGGTGGCGTGCTGGCGGCTGAACTTCCACGCGTAGCGCTCGTAGCTGTCGACGAGGATCTCCAGCTCGTCGGGGTCGGGGCGGGCCGTGGGGATGCGCACGTTGGGTCGTGCCTGCTTGGCCGTTCGGGGGGTCTGCCAGAAGATGACCTGCCTTCCCTTGGCCCGGGCGAGCACGAACTGGGACCGGTTCTCCCGGCCACGGTCGAGCACGAGGTCGATGGCGGCGCCGCGGCTCGTGCAGACCCGGGTGGGCACCCGCTCGACGATCTCGGCGTCGGCAGGCCATTCCGGGGCGCGGTGGCAGTAGACCTTGCTCGTGCGCGGCCACGTCTCCCGGGCCTTGAGGACTATCCCGTCCGCGCCGAGGGGGATGCGCACGAGATAGGGCAGCGAGCTGTCCTGCTCCGGGTTGCGGGCCACGAGGAAGTCGTCGGGCACGACCACAGTCTGCCCTCTCGGGCCTGCTCAGGCCGTGACGCCGCTGCCCGCACCGCGCAGGACGACAACTTCGATGGGCTCGCTCCGGCCGCGGATCTCCAGCAGGCGGTGCTCGCGGTCCTCGATGGGCAGGTGCGCCGCCCGGCCCGACGTGCAGCTGACGAGGACCTCGCCCGCACCGGCGGCGGAGGCGAGCCGCGCCGTCGTGTTGACCGCGTCGCCCAGCGCGGTGAAGTCCTCGACCGTGCCGTGCTCGCCCGTGGCCCCGACGAACACGTCGCCGGTGTGGACCGCGGTGCCGATCGGGATCGGCCCCATCGGCGTGGCTCTCGCCAGTCCGGCCCGGTCGGCCAGGTCGAGGGCCGCCCGGATCGCCGCGCCGGCGTGGTCGGGACCGCTCACCCCACCGAAGAAGAGGCCGATGACCTCGTCCCCGACGAGCTTGTCGACGACGCCGTCGTGGTCGACGATCGCCTTTGTCGCGATCTTGTAGAAGCGGTCGAGGAAGGCGTGGAAGTCCGATGGGGTCATCCGCTCACCGAGAGCGGTCGAGCCCCGGACGTCCGAGAAGAGCAGGGTGCACGGGATCTCGACCCCGCTCAGGCCGCTCTTGCCCAGCTCGGTCGTGCACTTGGTGCACAGCAGCGGGTTCGACGACCTGGCGAAGCCCCGGAGCCGGAACGCCGCGCCGCCGATCCCCCCGAAGGGGACCATGCACAGCTTGCACCGGGGCTCGCTCGGGAACCGCCTGAAGCGGGCCCGCTGCTCCGCCAAACCGGGGTGCACGCCCATCATGTAGAGGCGGACGTCCTCCGGGGTCCACTTCTGGTCCGACCCACCCATGCGGACGACGATACGGCGCCCCTGTGGCGCAGGTCACACGTTCCCTCCGAATCGCGTGTGTGTCCGGGCGAACTGGGCCACGATGTCCCATATGGGGGACCGCCGGATCGCTTGGATCGTCACCACGTGCCTGCTCGTGCTGGCGCTGGGAGCGAGCTCAGCGGCATACGTCTACTCCAACAACTCCGCGCGCGAGTGGCAGGTCAGGTCGCAGCAGCTCTCCGCCGAGCTGGCTGACATGACCGCCCAGCGCCAGCAGGTCCAGGGGCTCCTTGACGCGTCCCAGGCGGCGCTCGCGGAGACCAAGGACTCCCTCGACGAGGTCAGCGGGAAGTACAACGACGCGGCGAAGCGGATCCGCGACCTCGCCGACGAGAAGGCCCAGGCCGGCGACACCGTCGGCGTGCTCGGGACGGCCGTGCAACGCTCCCGGAGCGTCGCGGTCCAGCTCGACGAGTGCGTCGCCGGGCTCCAGGAGCTGCAGGACTACCTCATCGACCTGGACAGCTACGATCCGTCCGTCGTCCTCAGGGTGGCCGAGGAGATCAACGTCGGCTGCGACCGGGCGCAGGCGGCGAGCGACGCGTTCGTCACCTGGCTCGAGGGTGACTGAGGTGGTGCGCACCGGCCTCGTCACCGCGGGGCTGGTCCTCATGGTGACGACGGCGGGGTGTGCAGAGCTGGCGCCGGTCGCGCCACCAGAAGCCCGGTCGGAGACCGTGCGTGCGGTGACCCCCACCACGTCCGTCGACCTCGAGGCAGGCGAGCCCCAGCTGGAGGGCTTCACCGACCTCGAGCGGGCCGCGCTGCGGATCCGCAGCATCGGCTGCGGGGGTGTGCGGACCGGGTCGGGGTTCGCGATCGGCGAACGGGTGCTCGTGACCAACCGGCACGTGGTCGCGGGCGCCACGACCCTGGAGGTGAGCACCTTCGACGGCACGGACATCGACGTCCGGACCTCAGGCGCCGCGACGGTGGCCGACCTCGCCATCGTCCGAACCAGGGAACGGCTGCCCGCTTCGATCACCCTGGCGCCCGGCAACCCCGAGGTCGGCCAGACGGTGACGGCGGTCGGATACCCCCTCGGTGGCCCGCTCACGACCACGGACGGACAGGTGCTCGGTTACCGCGCCGACCCCGTGGCCAAGTCCGACCTGCCGATGCTGCTCAACTCCGCACCGGTCGAGCACGGCAGCTCCGGGAGCCCTCTGGTCGACATCTCCGGCGAGCTCGTCGGCGTGGTCTACGCCTCGACCGGTCCCGGGCGCACCTACGCCGTCCCCATCGACGTGCTCGAGGACCTGCTCGAGCAGCCAGAGGCGTTCGCCTCGAAGACGGACTGCGACGACTGAGACTGCCAGCCCGGGGAGGGCTCAGGCGCAGTTGGGGCAGACGCCCGTCACCGGCATCTCCATGAAGCAGCTGGGGCAGACCCCGCCGCGACGCTCCTCCTGGACCCGCTGGCGCGGGGCCGACCGGACGGGCCGGCTCGGGGCCGCCTTCGTGCCACCCGCGGCGCTCCGCACCGGGGTGCTCGCCCGCCTCGGCGTCACCAGCGTGGGCTCCGCGTCGGGCGGCACGTCGTCCGACCAGTGCCGATAGCACTCGAGCCGCGCCACCGCCGCACGGTGCTCCCGCTCGTGCGGGTCCGTGACCGTCCTGCCCTCGAGCCGCAGCACCTCGTCGAAGCCGGCGCCGACCTGCCCGTCCTTGGTGTGGACGACCAGGGCAGCCAGCGGTGGCTCGCCGCGCAGGTGGTTGGCGTGGGCGACCATCTTGAGCAGGTCGCCGACCCAGGCGCGCGTCTGGGCGTTGGTGTGCAGACCCGACCGGCGCTGCACCTCATCGGCCAGCTCGGCATAGGTCAGCACGGCGTTGTAGCGCTCGGCGGTCTCGACGAGGACGTCGTAGGTGTGCTTGATCCAGAACTTCTTGCCCACCGTGGGGTTGACGAACCTGTCGTCCTGTCCGGGCTCGCTCATCCCACGATTGTGCCCCGTCACCCGGGGAAGCCGAAGCACGGGTAGAACTCCGCCGCCTCGGTCCGCTCGCAGTCGGTCGTGGTCTCGAGGAAGGCGAACCCGTGGCCCGACGTGATGGTGTGGTAGCTCCGCGGCTGGCCGGCTCCTGCCGGCGCGGCCGTGAGCACCACCAGTGTGAACCACGAGACCCCGGGGACCTTCGCCTCTGGCGGGCCGACCCCGTGCGACGAGAGCGTTGACGCAGGGACTCAGACAGAGGAGGTGGCGCCATGACCACGATCCCGGCGCCCGAGAAACCATCCGCATCGCGGCATCGCCCGCCCGTCCCGACCCGTCGCCACCACCGCCACTGGCTGCGGCGGCTGGTCATCACCGTCGTGGCCCTGCTGCTCGTCGTGCTGGGCGTGGGCGGCTGGTACTTCTCCGGACGGATCTACTCCGGAGCGCTCCAGTCGACGCCGGGGCAGCCGCTCCCGGGCTACGACGACGTCGAGGTCGTCGCCGTGACGGGCTCGCAGGTCACGCTGAAGAAGGGACCCGACGCCAACGAGGCCTTCGACTCCGCGGGCCGGTACGCCTTGGTCTGGGAGGGCGGACACGGACTCATCGGACCCGCAACGAGCAACCCCGACGGGTCGGTGACGCGCGACCTGGTCGTCGTCTCCGGCACAGCGCCGTCGATCGGGCAGCAGGCAGGCCTCGAGCGGGCCTACTGGCTCGCCTCCGACACGGAGGCGATGGGCCTGACCCGCCAGGACGTCCTGATCGGTGAGGCGCCCGCGTGGTACTTCCCCAACGGGGCCGTCTCGCCACAGCGGATGGCCATCTTCGTGCACGGCCAGAACGGCATCCGTGAGAACGGCCTCCGCTTCGTCGACGTGGCCCAGGGGCTCGCCCTCCCCGTCCTCGACATCACCTATCGGAACGACCTCGGCGCGCCCAAGGACCCGTCGGGCCGGCTGCAGTACGGGGCCACGGAGTGGGCGGACCTCGATGCGGCGGTCGCCTGGGCCATGGGTCGGGGTGCCAGTGACATCGTCCTCGTCGGCCAGTCGATGGGCGGCGCCATCGTCGCCGCGTTCCTCGAGAACTCCGACTGGGCCGCTGTGGTCTCCCGGGTCGTCCTCGACGCCCCGATGCTGTCACTGGGAGACGCCGTGAAGCACGGTGCCCGGGCAGCGTTGCCCGGAGGCCTCGCCGTGCCCGATCCCATCCTCTGGTCGGCCCAGCTCCTGACGACGTGGCGCTATGGGGTCGACTGGGCGGCAGTGGACTATCTCGATGACGCGTCGTGGCTGCGGGTGCCGGCGCTCGTCACGCATGGGACGGAAGACGGAGCGACCCCGGTCAGCACCTCGCAGCGGCTGGTGGACGCGCGACCGGGACTCGTGCGGCTCGTCGAGTTCCCTGACGCGCTTCACACGGAGTCCTGGAACTTCGACCCGATGCGGTGGAATCAGGAGGTGGCCGACTTCCTGCGGACCTCGTGAACCCGAGGAATAGGTGGTGGCTGGATATTGTTAAACTTTCAACTATCCAGCCACCATCGTCGGAAACGACAGCAGGGAGTTGCACCATGAACAGGCTCGAAGGCCGCGTTGCCCTCATCACCGGAGCAGCGAGCGGGATCGGCAAGGCGACGGCTCAGCGCCTGGCCCGAGAGGGTGCCGCAGTGGTCATCACCGACATCGCGGCCGAGGCCGGCGAGGCCACCGTCGCCGAGATCCGCGAGGCCGGCGGGAAGGCCCTCTTCGTCAAGCACGACGTGACGAGCGAGTCCGAGTGGGAGGTGGCCACCGCCAAGGCTGTCGAGGAGTTCGGTAGCCTCGACATCCTCGTCAACAACGCCGGCATGGGCGACCTCAAGACGATCGAGGACACCACCATCGAGGAGTGGAACCGCACCGTCGCCATCGACCAGACCGGTGTCTTCCTCGGCCTCAAGACCGCCGCGCCCCACCTGAAGAAGTCGGGCAACGGCGCCGTCATCAACATCAGCTCGATCTTCGGGACGAGCGGCGGCTTCGGGACCTCCCCGGCCTACCACGCGGCCAAGGGCGCCGTCCGCACCCTGACCAAGAACGCCGCCCTCTACTGGGCCACCGACGGCATCCGGGTCAACTCGATCCACCCCGGCTTCATCGAGACGCCGATCCTCGAGCCCACCAAGGGCACCGAGTACTGGAACACCATGACGGCCCTCACCCCGATGGGCCACCTCGGCAAGCCTGAGGACATCGCCGCGGGCGTCGCCTACCTGGCGAGCGACGACGCCAAGTTCGTCACCGGGCTCGAGCTCTACATCGACGGCGGCTACATCGCCCGCTGACCGGCGGCCCAGGACAAAGCAGGGAGGTGCGCCGGTCCTCAGGCCGGCACACCTCCTGTCGTGCGCCGTAGACGTTCTCGCCGTAGTTCCACGGGTCCCAGTTGTCGGCGGTCATGTGCTGCTCCGAGCGTGCAGCCGAGTCGTTGGGCGACCTTGACCACTCGAATCGTCGTCACCGTCTCGGGTCGGTAGACCCGGTGGTCACCAGTTGACGAGAAGTCGCCCCTGCTTGTCCCGGAACGCGCCCACGATCACCATGATGAGGTCGATGCGGTCCCGAGCTGGCCGGCTGCAGAGGTGGTGAGCGGTGCGAGCTGATCGGTCCAGCTGGTGCCGTCCCAGTAGCGCGACATCGGCTTGCCGGCGGGATCCGGGTACCACCCCGCCTGAGGCACTCGGGCGTCGGGCTGCTCCGGCATGGTCGACATGGTTCCTCCGTTGGTGGTGCGTCCGTCCTTCGCGCGGGAGGCAGCACCGATCCCCCCGTCCGCAAGCCACCGTAGTCCGGACGGCCGAACGGCGGGGGGAAAGGCGCCGATGCGTGCCGGTCAGGCGTCGAGGAAGTCCTCGAAGGCAGCGAACGCCCGCGGGCCGTAGACCGTCGCCGGGCCCCCGGTCATGAGGATGGTGACGCCGATCGCCTCGGCGACCTCCTGGCGGGTGGCCCCCGCTCGGGCGGCGCCACGCGCGTGGGAGGCGATGCAGCCGTCGCACTCCTCGGCCACGGCGATGGCCAGGGCGATGAGCTCCTTCATCCGCGTGTCGAGTGCACCCGGGGCCAGCGCCGCCTTGTGCAGCTCGCTGAAGCCCGCGTAGACGTCCGGGATGGCCTGGCGCAGCGACCGGCTGAGCGGTGCGATGTCCTGCAGCACCTGCTTGCCGTGCGAGTGGGCGGTCTGCGGGGCGGCGGTGTCGGTCATGATGTGCCTTTCGTGATGGTGCCGGCTCAAGCCAGGCTGAGGAACAGCTTCTGCAACTGCTGCAGCTCCGCGTCGTCCGGGCCCTGCCCCGACTCGAAGCACGCCTTCATCCCGTCGGTCATCAGCACGACACCGGCGCGCTGGAGGGCCTTGATGACCGCGGACAGCTGCAGAGCGATGTCCTGGCAATCCGCGTCGTCCTCCATCATCGAGATGACCTTGCCGAGGTGGCCGTGAGCGCGCTTGGTGCGGTTGCGAATTGCGGTCATCGACTGCTGGTCGAGCTGCATCCTGCGCCCTCCTGACGGGTGTGCGAACCATGGTGGTTCGGTTCGACAATAACCCCCCGGGGGGATAGGTGCGCAACCGGGCAGAGCGGGGTGCACGGTGGATGCAGGAGGATGGAGGGATGGAAGCAGGGCACATCCTCGCCGGTCGCTACGTCGTCGATCGGGCCATCGGCGCTGGCGGGATGGGCCAGGTCTTCGCCGGGACGGACCGCGTGCTGCAGCGGGCGGTCGCGATCAAGGTCTGCCCCTTCGCGCCCGACGACACGGTGGGTTTCGAGCGCTTTCGGCGGGAGGCGCAGGCGGCGGCGTCGCTCAGTCATCCCAACGTGGTGCTGATCCACGACGCCGGGGCGGACGGCAGCCTCGCCTACATCGTCATGGAGCTGCTGCCCGGGCCCGACCTGGCGCGGCACGTCGCGGACCGGGGCGCCCTCCCCGAGGCGCAGGCGGTCACCATCGCCACCCAGGTCGCAGCCGGACTGGCTGCCGCGCACGAGGTGGGCATCGTCCACCGCGACATCAAGCCCGCCAACATCGTCTTCGACGGGTCCGGCAGCGTGCGCGTCGTCGACTTCGGTATCGCCCGGCTCGAGGAGGCCAGCGGCCTCACGGGGGCTCACACGGTCCTCGGCAGCGCACCCTACCTCGCCCCCGAGCAGGCTGCGGGCCGCGCCGTCGACGCGCGCGCCGACCTCTACGCACTCGGCTGCGTCCTCATGACGATGCTGACCGGCCACCCGCCCTTCGACGGCGACCAGGCTCTTGCCATCGCCCACCAGCACCTGAGTGCTGACCCACCGAGGGTCTCGGACCGCCGCCCGACCGTGGACCCGGGGCTCGACCGCCTCGTCGCAGAGCTCCTCGCCAAGGATCCGGCAGCCCGACCCTCGTCCGCTCGCGAGGTCGTGGAGCGCCTCCGCCGACTCGCGGCCATCCCACGACTCTCGGCGGCGGGTGACCTGGCCGCGACGCGGGTCCTGCCCGTCACCGATGCCACGGTGCCGATGGCCACCCCCCGCCACGGGTCTCCTCGTCCGTCGCGGCGCTCCGCCTGGCCGGTCGTCGCCGCACTGTTGCTGCTCGCCGTCGTGGCGGGCGTCTTCTGGCTGTCCTGGGGTGGCCCGGACGAACCGCCGGCCACCGCTACCGCCACCGCTCCCACCTCGCAGCGGTCGGTGCCGTCACCCACCACGCCGACGCCGACCGAGGTCCGCGGGAGCGAACCGCCCGCTCCGCCGGTCGCCGGCGAGGGTCCCCGAGCGGCGGCGGCGCGCGCCGTGGAGGCGGTGCGCGGCGTCATCTCGACGGTCGAGACATTCGGCGGCCTGGAGGAAAAGGCCGCCGACGATCTCGGCAAGCGGCTCGATGACCTGGCCAAGCAGCTCGCCCGGGACAACGAGGACCAGCTGGGCAAGAAGTTCGACGACCTGGAGAAGCGCCTCGAGGACCTCGCGGACAAGGGCGACCTCTCCGAGACCGGCCACGACATGATCTCCGCCGCGCTCGAGGCACTCGAGGGCCTCATCTGACCCGCCGGCCCTCCTTCGCGTGAGGAGCCCGTTGCACGCGGGTATGAGGCAGGCATGACGACAGCCACGGTGGAGGCCGGCGCCAAGGCCGCCGGTCGAGCGCTCGCGGGAGCGCTGGGGGTGGTGGCCGCGGTCACCCGGACCAAGCCACTGCACGCAGCGGGTCGGACCTACCGCGCGAGGCTCCGGATCGACGTCCCGATGCCGGACAGCGGTGTGCGGCTGTTCTCCGAGCGTGGCCAGCACGAAGGCCTGGTCCGGCTGTCCCGCGCGATGAGCCTGCCCTCCGGGTGGTGGGACATCGGCGGTCTTGCCCTGCGGGTGGATCGGGCCGGGCCGGGGTGCGGCCCCGCCGACGTCCTCTTCGCCAACACCGGCACCAGCAGACTCGGCCGACACCTGCTCCGGCTCTCCAGAGAGCCGTTGAGCGAACCGATGACGACGCTGCTCCCGGTCCGGGCGGGCACATCCTCGCTCCTGCTCCTCGTTCGGCCGATCGGCGAGACCCATGGTGCAGTACCCCGGCAGTACGAGCTGAGCATCGGGCTCGATGGCGGCTCGTGGCGCCCGGTCGGCATCATCGAGCTGGGGGTCGAGGTCCAAGGGGCCTCGCCGCGGTTCGACCCACTCGTTCGCCGGCTGGAGGGGACCGCCCCGCCGACGTGGGTCAGCGAGCTGCGCGAGCCGGCCTACCGCCTGGCCCGTCGACTGGGCCGTCGCACGCACTGAGCCGCCTTGGGGAATGCATCGGCATCCCTTACCGTTGGCATCGACGACCATACCCCCCGGGGTATTAGCCGAACGACAACGGAGGACCCACCGCAATGCCGAACGCCACCATCACCGAGCTCGCTGCCGCCCACGCCGACGGTGCGCCCGTGGTTGACGTCCGAGAGCCGATGGAATACGTCGGGGGCCACGTGCCCGGAGCCGTGCTCATGCCGATGGGCCAGCTGGCTTCGCGCCTGCACGAGCTGGACAAGAGCCGCACCACCTATGTCATCTGCGCCACGGGGAACCGGAGCCAGGCGATGGCCGACTTCCTCCGCCGCGCCGGGATCGACGCCCGGTCCGTGGATGGAGGAACCTCGGCCTGGGCCCAGTCGGGACGCCCGGTCGTCGCGGGACCGCGTCCCGCCTGACCGTCGGGCCTATGCTCGAAGCATGGCCGGCTGCTGTGACGCCAGGGGTTGTGACCGGGTCTTCGGGGCACGTTTCGCCCGTCATGTCGCCAAGCGCTATCGCAAGCGGGGCCTGGACCGGCCCTCGCGCCGGATCGTCGACTGGCTCGTCGCCCAAGGCGTCGCCGGCGCCACCGTCCTCGAGGTCGGCGGTGGCGTCGGTGAGATCCAGCTCGAGCTGCTCCGGCGCGGCGCGGCCCGCACGACCAACCTGGAGCTGAGTCCCGCCTACGACGCCGAGGCCGGGGCTCTGGCAGCCGAGGCGGGCACCGCGGACCGGATGACGAGACGGCTCGGCGACATCGCAGTCGACGGCGAGGTCGCCGAGCCGCACGACTTCGTCGTCATGCACCGCGTCGTCTGCTGCTATCCCGACGTCGAGCGGCTCGTGGCGGCCGCCGCCGACCATGCCAAACGCGGCGT
>NZ_JAPFQL010000030.1 GCF_028446585.1 Intrasporangium calvum | reverse complement strand
GAACTGCTCTTTCGATTGAGGGGGTGGAGTCAGCGGCCC
The DNA here is from genome assembly GCF_028446585.1 of Intrasporangium calvum. Lineage (GTDB taxonomy): Bacteria > Actinomycetota > Actinomycetes > Actinomycetales > Dermatophilaceae > Intrasporangium > Intrasporangium calvum_A. The sequence continues at coordinate 33,680 of NZ_JAPFQL010000030.1, read as the reverse complement.
TGTTTGGCCACGGCCTCCGCAGCCGCCTTGGCGGCCTCGGGGTCGAGGTAGCGCCCACCGCGGGCCACGGGCGCGAACGACTCGTCGAGCTCGTAGACGAGGGGCATCCCCGTCGGGATGTTGAGCCCCGCGATGTCCTCGTCACTGATCTCGTCGAGCGTCTTGACCAGCGCGCGGAGCGAGTTGCCGTGGGCGGCGACCATGACGGTCAGCCCGTCGGCGAGGTCCTGCTTGATCTCCGTCTCCCAGTAGGGGACCATCCGCGCCACGACGTCCTTGAGGCACTCGGTGCTCGGCATCGCATCGCCGAGGCCGGCATAGCGAGGGTCACCCGTCTGGGCGTACTCGTCGTCGGCGTCGATGGGCGGCGGCGGCACGTCGTAGGAGCGGCGCCACTGCATGAACTGCTCCTCGCCGAACTGCTCGAGGATCTCCTTCTTGTTCTTGCCCTGCAGCGCGCCGTAGTGCCGCTCGTTGAGGCGCCAGCTGCGCTTGACCGGGATCCAGTGCCGGTCCGCTGCATCGAGCGAGAGGTTCGCCGTCGTGATCGCCCTGCGCTGCACCGACGTGTGGACGATGTCCGGAAGGATGCCGGCCTCCTTGAGCTGCTGGCCGGAGCGGACGGCTTCTGCCCGGCCCTTCTCCGTCAGGTCGACGTCGACCCAGCCCGTGAAGAGGTTCTTGGCGTTCCAGTCACTCTCGCCGTGCCGGACGAGGACAAGGGTGTAGGTCATGACCGCCAGCCTAGCGACGCCGGTCCGACCGTCAGGAGGACTGTCCAGCGTCACCCTCGAGCAGGTGCCGGAAGGGCTCGAGGTTCTTGGTCGACTCCCCCCGAGAGATACGCCACGCCCATTCCTTCTTCATCGACCCCAGGAAACCGAGGGCGAGCAGCTCGTTGAACGCCTCGTCGCTGGCAGCGAGGACGACCCCGAAGAACTGGTCGAGGTGCTCGGCGTCGAGGGCATCAGTCGGGATCTCGCCGCGCACGTAGACGTCGCCGTCCGTGTCGATGGCGTAGGCCACCCCGGTGAGGCGGAGGTTCTTGCGCAGCAGGGTCCGGTAGAACTGCTCATGGTTCTCGTCAGGGTTGCGGATGACGAATGCGGAGACACTCGTGGTGCGCGGACGGACGAGGAGCGAGACCACGGTGCGCAGCTTCTTCTCGCCGGGCAGCGTGACGACGTACTCACCGTCGCGGCCGCCCAGCTCCCACTCCAGGTCCGCCGACCGGAGGTACTCCGTCAGCCGACCCTCAGCCTTCGCGGTCCCGCCCTCTCGCTCAGTCACTGACCCAGCATGTCAGGCGGCAGGCGACAGGCGGCTGGGGCCGGCAGCGAGACGCCACGCGGCGTGTCACGGGATGACGGCCCGGGGCACGCCGGCCAGACCTTCGCCCTCGGCAATCGGTGAGTGGGTCCGGTCATGGATCGCCTGCCGGTAGACGGCGAGCAGACGGTCGGTCGTCGCGTCCCAGCCGAAGCCGCTGGCGTGCTCGACCGCCCTGCGGCCGAGCTCTGACCGGCGGTCCGGGTCCCGAAGCAGGTCCTGGACGGCGTCGGTCCAGGCGGACGGGTCGTGGCCTGCGACCAGGACCCCTGCGTCGCCGACGGCCGTCGGGAGGCCACCGACGTCCGCGGCGACGACCGGGGTGCCGCAGGCCTGGGCCTCGATGGCCACCAGTCCGAAGGACTCGCTGTAGCTGGGGACGAGGACGAGGTCGGCGGCCCGGTACCACTGCGCCAGCACCGCCCGCTCGACCGGCTTGACGAAGCGGACCACGTCGGTGATCCCGAGGTCGGCGGCCAGGTCCTCCAGCCCGTGGGGGTGCGCCAGGCCGGTCCCGCTCGGGCCACCGAGCACGGCGACGGTGAGCCGGCGGCGTCGCTCGGGCTCGCGACGGAGCAGCTCGGCAGCGACGCGCAGGAGCATGTCGGGAGCCTTGAGCGGCTGGATCCGGCCGACGAAGAGCAGCAGCTCACCGTCGACCGGGAGGTCCAGCTCGACCCGAGCCTCCGCCCTGCTGCCGGGGGTGAACGTGGTGAGGTCGACGCCCGGTGGAACGACCGAGACCTTGCGGGGCGGCGCGTCGTAGAGGTCGATGAGTTCGTTGGCCTCGCCCTCGGTGTTGGCGACGAGGCGGTCCGCGGCCTCGACGACCTGGACCTCGCCGATCTCACGGCCGCGTGGCTCCGGCGTGTCGTCGTCGGCGAGGTGGAGGTTCTTCACGCGCGCCATCGTGTGCATGGTGTGGACGAGCGCGACGCCCCAGCGGTCTGCGGCCAGCCATCCCACCTGCCCGGAGAGCCAGTAGTGGGTGTGGACCACGTCGTAGTGGTCTTCGGGGACGGACAGCCCCACCTGCATGATGCCGGCCGAGAACGCACAGAGCTGGCCGGGCAGCTCTTCCTTGGGCAGCCCCTCGTAGGGTCCGGCGGTCACGTGCACCACTCGGACGCCGGGGACCAGCTCCCCGACGACCGGCGTCTCGCCGGTCGTGCGACGCGTGAAGATGTCGACCTCGATGCCCCGGCGCGCGAGCTCCTTCGCCGTCTCGGCGACGTAGACGTTGAGCCCGCCGGCATCACCGGTGCCGGGCTGCTCCAGGGGGGAGGTGTGCACGCTGATCATCGCCACGCGCTGGGGGTCGTCCGACATCTGCGCCCTTCTGCTCGACCCGTTCCACCCTGTCCCCTGACTCAACCACATCGGTGAATGGCTCTATTCCAGAGTGTGGTCATGGCGGTCCACGACTCGGTCTCGCTCCAGATCCCCGTTAGGCTGCGCGCCGTGTCCGGCCGAGCTCGCCCCGTCGGGTCGATCACGCGGGGCACGACGAATCCGAACCGGCTGCGCCGCTGCGACCGGTGGCTGGCCGGACCCCAGGCCTGGCGCCTGCGCGGCGGCACGGCGGCGCCGATCGTCGTCGATCTCGGCTACGGCGCCTCCCCGATCACGGCAGTCGAGCTGCACGAGCGGCTGCGCCGCGTCCGCCCGGACGTCGAGGTCGTCGGCATCGAGATCGACCCGGAGCGCGTGGCCGCCGCCAAGCCGCTCGAGCGCCCCGGGCTGACCTTCCGACGCGGCGGCTTCGAGGTGCCGCTCGACGGCGCCCGTCCCATGGTCATCCGTGCCTTCAACGTCCTCCGGCAGTACGACGAGAGCTATGTCGCGGGGGCCTGGGCGCAGCTCCAGAGTCGGCTGGCGCCGGGAGGGCTGCTCGTCGACGGCACCTGCGACGAGGTGGGCCGTCGGGCGACGTGGGTGGCAGTGGACAGCAGCGGCCCCATCTCGCTGACGATCTCGCTCCGGCTGCGCGGCATGGACCGCCCGTCAGACGTCGCGGAGCGACTCCCGAAGGTCCTCATCCACCGGAACGTGCCCGGCGAGCCCGTACACGCCTATCTCGCCGACCTCGACGAGACGTGGGCGCGGCAGGCGCCGCACGCCTCGTGGGGGGCCCGACAGCGGTTCCTGGCCACGGCTGCAGAACTCGCCGAGCGGTGGCCCCTGACGGACGGCCCCGCGCGGTGGCGGCTCGGTGAGATCACCGTCGCCTGGGACGCCGTCGCACCCGCCACTGGGCCACCCCGCCACTAGGCCACCAGGCCACTAGGCCACCATCAGCGGGCGTAGTCGTCCTGGAGCCGCTCGATGTCACCCTCGTCGAAGTGGCCGAACGCCACCTCGAGGAGCCGGCCGGGCTGCGATCCCGAGTTGCCCATGCGATGCGTCGAGCCGCGCGGCACCCAGATGGTCTCGCCGGGCGCGGCCGTCCAGGTGCGGTCGTCGACGGTGATGTCGATCGGCACGTCCAGGACCTGCCACATCTCGCCCCGGTGGTCATGCCGCTGCAGGGAGAGCCGGTGGCCCGGCTGCACCGTGATGATCTTGACCGTCACCTGCTCGTTGGAGACGAACTGCTGGAAGGCACCCCAAGGGCGCTCCGCGACGAAGATGTCGTCGGTCGGGTTGCGGTCACCCAGCGTGTAGTCGTCCGGCGTGTGGGCCGGCCGTCTCGCGTCGTCACCCACGTGCTGCTCCGTCACCGTGGCGGCGGTCTGGTGCTCGATCATGCTCTCCCCTTTGGTCGTGAGTGCCCAGTGTGCCCCAGGCGCGGGCCAGGTGGTGCCGCGTCCCGGTCACCACCGGCTGGACGACCCACCGATGCCACGGACCTGCCGCAGCGCCGGGCGCACATCAGCGAGGTAGACAGAGGCGCCGACGATGGCGAGCAGGCCGAAGAGGTTGAGCGGGTTGAACATCGTGACGAAGCCGATGGCGACGGCGGCCCCGAGGATGACGAGCCAGAAGGTGCGGGTCCGCTTGCCTGCGGCAAGGTAGGCGCGCTCGGGGTGTCGCAGGGCGTCCACGAACGCGAAGATCTCCGCCCCGAAGGCGACGGCGCCGATGACGAGGAGGACGACGTTCTGGAAGCCGTAGAACAGCTGCATGCTCGCAGCCTAACTGCCGTCCCTGAGGGTAGATCGCCCGCGCGGTCACGATCCGGGACCGTTCCGGGTCATCCCCCAGTGGGGCCGCCCCGCGCTCAGGCGTCGACGACGAGGGTGACCGGGCCGTCGTTGGTCAGCGAGACGGCCATCATCGCCCCGAACCGCCCGGTCGCGACCTCGATCCCCCGCGCCCGGAGCGCAGCGACGACGGCGTCGACCAACGGCTCGGCGACGGGCCCGGGAGCGGCCGCGGACCACGACGGTCGGCGGCCCTTGCGGGTGTCGGCGTAGAGGGTGAACTGGCTGACCACGAGCACCGGCGCCCGGGCGTCGGTCAGGCTCTGCTCGTCCCTAAGGATGCGCAGCTCGGCGATCTTGCGGGCCAGTCGCTCCACCTGCGCTGGGCCGTCGTCGTGGGTCACGCCGATGAAGGCGAGCAGCCCCGGCCGGGTGATCTCGCCGACCACCTCCCCCTCGACCTCGACCCGGGCCTCGGTGACCCGCTGAAGGACGGCACGCATCGCGGGCGCCTCAGACGCCGACGGCGACGACCGAGCCCACGGGCCGGCCGTGCCCGAGCACGGGCTGGTGCTCGAGGGCGGCGAGAGCTGCCTCGTCCGTGATGCCGGCCCGTCGGAGCACCGCCGCGAGCACCACCGACCGAGCGCGGGAGCTGCCGTCAGCGATCTTGACGGCGACGCCCCGCCCGTCCGGCAACCCGACGGCATAGACAGCCTCGGCGCCGTCCTTGGCGATGAGCCCCGGCACCGCTCGGATCAGGGCCGTCACATCGCGGCGGGTGCCGCCGAGGTACTCGGGGTAGCCGCGCATGGCGCTCGCGATCCGGGCCTCGGGCCCATCGGTCGCGGCGGCGAGGCGGCCGAAGGAGCGGGCCAGACCGGCCAGCGGAATCGCGTGGATCGGCGCCCCGCACCCGTCGACGGCGAACGCCACGGGCTGGTCGCCGGCCAGCTCCGCCACGGTCTCGGTGATGGCGACCTGGAGTGGATGGTCGGGTTCGCGGTAGGTCGCGGTGTCCCAGCCGTTGCGGACGCAGGTGAGCAGCATCGAGGCGTGCTTGCCCGAGCAGTTCTGCACGATCGACTGCTTCGGCTGCCCGGCCGCGAGCCACGCGGTCCGTTCGACCTCGTCGTAGGGGTGGTCCGGCGTGTTCTGCAGGTCGGACTCCGACAGACCCGCCCGGTCGAGAATGGCCCGGGCTCCCTCGATGTGGAAGTCCTCCCCGGAGTGGCTCGAGCACGCCAGCGAGAGCAGGGCGCCGTCGGTGTCGAGTCCCAGGCGGGCCATCGCGAGCGCCTGGATCGGCTTGGACGAGGACCGGGGGAAGACAGGGGTCGACGAGTCGCCGATCTCGAGGTCCACCGTGCCGTCGGGTCGGGTGACGACGGCCAGCCCGTGATGCATCGACTCGACGAAGCCGCCGCGGACGACGTGCGCCACCACGGGGGCTGTCGTCAGGCCGGGCGGGACGAGGGACGGAGCGGAGGCCGGGGCGCCGGCGGCGTGGGCGGCGTGGGCGGAGAGGTGGTCGGGCACGTCCCGCAGTATGCCGCAGCAGCAGAACCGGGCCGCCACCCGGTGAGGTGACGGCCCGGTGTCTGATTCGTCAGCTGCCGGACTTCTTCGCCGGAGCCTTCTTGGCCGCGGTGGAGCCGGCCTTCTTCGCCGTCGTCGTGGCCTTCTGGGCCGTCGACGTGGCCGACTTCGTGGTGGTGGACTTCTTCGCAGCCGGGGCAGCGGCGGAGGCGGACCGCTTGGCAGCCGAGCTGCGGGCGGCGACCTTGCGGGTCGTCGTCTGCTCGACCTGGTCGGCCTTGCGCGTGGCCGCACCCTGGCGGGCGGCGGCGCGGCGCACGGCGGCGCTGCGGGCGGGTGTCCGCTTGGCCTTCACCGGCTCGGCGGCCTGCTCGACGGCCTCGACCGACGACTCGACCTGCGCGGCGACGCGCTCGGCGTCGTCGGCGACGGTGTCGACGAGGGTGCGGGCGACCTTCTCGCTCTCAGAGCGGGCGGTCTTGGCGACCTTGCGGCCACGGGAGACGAGCGACTCGGACCGCTCGGCGAGGCCGACGGCGGCCTTGGTGCCCTCGGTGCGCAGGTCGGCGACGATCTGCTCACCGCGAGCCGCGGCGGCGTCGTACTGGTCCTTGGCGTTGCTCGCGATGACGAGGCCCTGGTTGAGGACCTGCGCGGGGATCTCCGTGGCCTCCTTGACGAAGCGGTCCGCGAACTGCGCCGCGACCTTCTGCAGCTCGACGGTGCGGGCCTGGAGGTCGGCGAGTCGCTTCTGGAGGTCCTTCTGCAGCTGCTTCGCCTCCTTCTTCGCGCCCTTGCGCAGGTCGACGGTGCGGGCCTGCTTGGCCGCGGCGTCGAGCTGGTCGCCCGCGTGGCGGACGGTGTCGACGGCGATGTTGGCCGCGCCGACGACCGCGTAGAACGGCGTCGGGTCGACGGTCACCTCGGGGAGCCGGTTGTCGAGCTGGCCGCGCACGTCGGCGATCGCTGCCTCGGCCTGCTTCTGGGCGTCCTTGACGGCCTTGCTGATCTTCTGCTGGTTGAGAGCCATGTCAGTTCTCCTTCTGGGTCGCGGTGCGCTTCCCACTGGTCTGGGGAGCCGTCCTGCTCCGGCGCTCCTTCGGGCCGACGAACGACTGGTAGATCTCGACGAGCACCGCGCGCTGCCGGTCCGTGAGGTCCGGGTCGGCGGCGATGGCAGAGAGGACGTCCTGCGCGGCGGCCGGGTCATCGTGGGAGAGGACCCGCTCGTCGAGGATTCCCGCGCGGACGTAGAGCGACTCTGCCGACACCTCGAGGCCCTTGGCGATCTGCTGGAGGATCTCGGCGCTGGGCTTCTTCAGGCCCCGCTCGATCTGCGACAGATAGGGATTGGAGATGCCGGCCATGTCGGCGAGCTGCCGTAGGGACAACTGCGCGTTCTCGCGCTGCTCACGCAAGTAGGCGCCGAGGTCGGGAAGCTTGCTCACACCCCCATTGTGCTAACTAGAGCAAGCAGAATGCAAACTCTGGGCAGCATGAACCCGAACACACACTGTGGCCAGGACACCAATGCCGTATGCCGCTGGGCTGGCTCCCAGCCCCGCGCGGAGTTCACGCGAGTGCGGGCCGAGCCCAGCGGCATACGGGATGGGGGTCTGGGTCAACGCGCGCGGCGGTCCTTGATCGCGAGCAGCTCACGCGCCTCCGAGGTCGACATCGCCGGTCGCTGCATCAGGGTGGCGAGCTCCGCCGCGCGCCCGACGAGCTCCCGGTTGTGGCCGACGGGCCGGCCCTTGGCGAAGACGAGGTTGTCCTCCATGCCGACGCGCAGGTGCCCGCCCGCGGCGAGCGCCGTCGCGGCGATCGGCAGGTGCGTGCGCCCGATGCCCGTGGCCGACCAGGACGTCACCTCGGCGGGGAGCAGCGCGAGCGCTGCCATGAGGGTCTGCGGGGTGCCCGGCATCGACCCCGGCACGCCCATGACGAAGTCGACGTGCACCTTGCCGCCGTAGGGCAGGCCGCACTCGTCGATGAGGCGCCGCAGGGCGTGCACGTGCCCCAGCTCGAAGAGCTCGAACTCCGGCACGACCTCGCGCTCCTGGGCCAGCCGGTAGAGGTCGACCATGAAACCCCAGGGGTTGAGGAAGACGCCGTCGCCGAAGTTGGTCGTCCCGCAGGTCAGCGAGCAGGAGTCGGGGTCGGCGTCGAGGACGGTGAGCCGGGCCTCGAGGGGGTCGGTGACGGCGCCCCCGGTCGAGAGCTGGACGACGAGGTCGGTGGCCTCACGCACTCCCGCCACGGCCTCACGAAGGAGGACTGGGTCGAGCGTCGGCTGGTGGTCGGCGTCGCGGACGTGGATGTGGATGAGCGCAGCACCGGCGGCCTCGCAGGCCACGGCGGTCTCGACGAGCTCCTCGGGGGTGGTCGGGAGCGCGGGGACGTCGGCCTTGGCGGTCTCGGCCCCGGTGGGGGCCACGGTGATCAGGGTGCGCGCAGCGCTGCGAGCGGGGACGGTCGTCATGGGCGCCATCCTGCCAGCGGGCGCTCCGCGGGTTGACGCCACATCGGGAACCCCGGGGTTCCCGACCTGGCAGCAACCCAGGCGGCCCGGGAGTCAGGGCGCGACGATGACCGTCTGGGCTGCGGTGAGACCGTCGACGAGGAGGACTGCCTCGGGGTCGGTGTTGCGCTTGACCACGGCGAGCGCGACGGGCCCGTCGGTGTGGTGCCGGGCGATCGAGGTGACGTGCCCGACGACCCGGTCGCCTGCCTTGACCTCGGAGCCGGCCGCCGGCAGCACGTGCCCCGAGCCGTCGACGTGGAGGAAGACGATGCGGCGCGGCGGACGACCGAGGTTGTGCACCCGCGCCACGGTCTCCTGGCCGCGGTAGCAGCCCTTGTGCAGGTGGACCGCCGTGCGCAACCAGTCGACCTCGTGGACGATCGTGCGGTGGTCGGTCTCGGCGCCGAGCTGCGGCCGCCACGCCGCGATTCGCAGCGCGTCGGCGGCCCAGAGCCCGGCGAGCGGGCGGTCCGCGACCGCCGACTCCAGCGACGCGCGCGGCACGATGACCTCGCGCCATGACCACTGCCGGCCGGGGTGTCCCTCGACGGGGCCGTAGGCGGTCGTGTCACCGACGAGGTCCGGCCACGGGTCGCGCCAGGCCAGCGGCTCCCCCTCGGCGGACTCGGCAGCGTGCGGCTCGCCCAGCACCGCCCAGTCAGCGGTGACGTCGGCGACCTCGACGCGCAGCATGAAACGCATCTTGTCGAGCCAGACTCGCAGGGCCTCCCCGGCCCCGGGCTCGGTCGTGATCCAGGTCGTCTCGCCGTCGTCGACGAGGTGCAGGGAGTGCTCGACGTGCCCCTTCGGGGTGAGGATCAGGGCCTCGCGGGACTCGCGCGGGCCGAGGCCGAGCAGGTGCTGGGTCGTCAGGGAGTGCAGCCAGGAGAGCCGGTCGGGACCGGTCACGGTCAGGACCGACCGGTGCGACAGGTCGACGACGGCGAGGCCCTCCTCGAGGATGCGCTGCTCGCGCATCGGGTCGCCGTAGTGGATGGCGACCCCGGCGGCCGTGCCCTCACCGGCCACGGCACCGGGGTGGTCGAGCAGTGGGCTGCGCACGGCCATCCGGTCAGCCGACCCGGGTCAGCGTGGCCGACAGGTGGCTCTGCAGCTGCTGCCCCACGGCCGCCATGTCCATCGCCCACATCAGCTTGGACTCGACGAGGCCGTACATCCGCGTCGCCGCGTTGTACTCCTTGGCGCCCGGCGAGCGCAGCACGCCGTCCGTCTTGAGCTGGATGCGGGCGGGCTCCATCGTGCCGTAGTAGAGCTCGAGGATGCCCGTCGGATGCGCGAGGAGCAGCTCGACCTCACCGTCGGGCAGGGGCCGCCAGAAGCCCGACTCCACGGCAGCGGGGCGCACGCGCTCCCCCGTCGCCGAGTCGAGGATCCAGGCGCGGCTCTCCCACTTGAGGAACGAGCGGCCGTCGTGGGTCACCTCGATCTCCTGCCCGAAGTGGGCGGACTCGATGGTCGGGTAGCCGAGCACTCCGGCGCCCTCCCACCGGCCGATGAGCCAGGCCAGCGGACGGAGCGGCTCGGGAAGGTCCTGGTCGAGGTGGAACATGCTCGTGATCGTATCTTGGGCGGATGAACGCCCCCGAACGCTCACTCGTCGTCAAGCTGACCTCCGGCGTCGAGGCGCCCGAGCGACTGTCGCAGGCCTTCACCGTCGCCGCGACCGCCGTCGCCAGCGGGGTGAGCGTCAGCCTGTGGCTCACGGGTGAGGCGTCGTGGCTGGCCGTTCCCGGGCGGGCGGAGGAGTTCGAGCTGCCGTATGCCGCCCCGCTGGCTTCCCTGCGCGACGCGGTGATCGCGGGTGGCCGGCTCACGGTCTGCACGCAGTGCGCGGCGCGGCGCGACCTCGACGAAGCGGCCCTGCTGCCGGGGGTGACGATCCGGGGCGCCGCCGCGTTCGTCGAGGAGACGCTCGCGCCGGGCGCCCAGGCCCTCGTCTACTGATCGATCGAAAGAGCAGTTCGCGACGTTGTCGTGAACTGCTCTTTCGATTGGTCAGGGTGTCGCGAACTGCTCTTTCGATTGGGGAGGGAAGGTCAGCTGACGAGGAGGAAGAGGCGCACGAGGACGCCGAGGACGAGCACCGACCCGAGGCCCGCAGCCACCTGGCCGCGCACGCCGAGCATCGCCGGCTGCAGGGCGAGGACGCGCCGGAAGGACCACGAGAGCGACCCGGCGGCCGCTGCTAGACCGACCGACGCCCAGACCGCGATCTCGTCGACCAGCAGGGCCGCCACCACGCCTCCGACGACCGCGGCGGCGAGCGCCACGAGGCCGAGCAGGGGGCCGAGCCGGCGGCGACCGACGAGGAGGTCGGCCACGACGGCTGCCGCGGCGGCGGCCATCGTCACGACGAGGTAGGCGCGGCCGAGCGGCCCGTCTCCGGCGCTCACGGCCAGCGTGGCGGAGGCGATCGGCAGCAGGCCGCCGAAGGAGGCGAGGAGGGTCAGCACCAGCCCGGCCCGACCTGACGTGCGGATGAGCTGGCCCATGAACGCGGCGACGATGCCGAAGGCCACCGCTGCCGCGGTCCAGCGCAGGTCGTCCCGCAGGGCGCTCAGCACGATGCCAGGGGCCGCCACGAGAAGCACGATCGTCGTCGTGAGCGGCGTGAAGGAGCCGCCCAGCACCGGCCAGGCCCAAGCGAGCACGAGGGACAGGGCGAGCGTGGCACCGAGCAGCGCACCGAAGCCCGCAATCGAGGCGAGCCCGAGGATCGCCGCTGCCGCGACGACCGTGCCGATCGTCACCGGACGGACGCGGTCGGCCCCGAGAGGTGTGAGCGGCAGGTGCAGCGGCACCGGCGGAAGCTCCTCGCCGGACTCAGCAGCAGCATCGGCGTCGGCGTCAGGCACGGTCGTCATTCTGCCTCACCCGCCGGCGAAGGGCGGGAGCACCTCGACCGTCGCCCCGGGCGCAACGGCTGACTCGGCTCGCGCGGCGCGCCCGTCGACGAGGAAGGTCGCGGCCCGGGCGACGCGCTCCAGCGCGGGATGGGCCCCGACCGCTGCGGAGACGACGTCCGACACCGTCGCCGCGGGCCCGACGCTCAGAGGCTCGCTGTCGACCCCGGCGGCCTCGCGGGCCGCGGCCCAGTAGCGGAGGGTGACCGTCTGCGTCGTCGCGTGCTCCGCCGAGCCCACGTCGCCGACCGCCTCGCGGCCCACCTCGGTGCCCACTTCGCCCATGACACTCCTCGTCTCAACGTGCATCCAACGCCTCTGGCGCAGGTCCAGTGTCGCCTATCCTGCAGGGGATGGCTCGCCTGCTGCTCCTCACGAACGCGCTCGCACCGAGCGCCGAGGTGCTGCCCGCCCTGGGCCTGCTCTCCCACAGCGTGCGAGTCCTGCCGGCCGAGGCCACGGCGCTGGTCGACTCGCCTGCCTGTGACGTCGTGATCGTCGATGCCCGCCGAGAGCTCGCGAGCGCCCGCTCGCTGTGCCGGGTCCTGCGCACGACCGGAATCACCACTCCACTGCTGGCCGTCCTCACCGAGGGCGGCCTCGCGGGTCTCACGGCCGAGTGGGGCCTCGACGACGTGCTGCTGGACACGGCCGGACCCGCCGAGGTCGACGCGCGGCTGCGGCTCGCCATGACGCGTGGCCAGTCCGACGACGCCGACCTCGACCTGCCGATCACGTCCGGGGACCTGGTCATCGACGAGGCGAGCTACTCGGCGAAGTTCCGCGGCCAGCCGCTCGACCTGACCTACAAGGAGTTCGAGCTGCTCAAGTACCTCGCCCAGCACCCGGGCCGCGTGTTCACCCGAGCCCAGCTGCTCCAGGAGGTCTGGGGGTACGACTACTACGGCGGCACGCGCACGGTCGACGTCCACGTCCGCCGCCTCCGGGCGAAGCTCGGGCCGGACCACGAGGCGCTCATCGGCACGGTGCGCAACGTCGGCTACCGGCTCGTCCCCGACAAGGCGACGAGCGCGTGACGGTCGAGGTCCGAGACACTGCGCATCCCCTCGCGCCGGCCGAGTCGCGCGACGTGCTCGCGCTCGCCGCCCGCGCAGAGGCCGCTGACGGGTCGGCGCCACTGTCCGAGCAGTTCCGCCTGTCCGTCGAGTCGGACGACCCCGACGTCACGCACCTCCTGTCGTATGCCGCTGGGCTCGGTCTCGTGGGCTACGCCCAGTCCCGCCCGGGGTCGGGTGACGAGCCCACGTCGGCGGAGCTCGTCGTGTCCCCGGAGTCCCGGCGGCGGGGCGTCGGGTCAGCGCTGCTCGCGCGGCTGCCGGGCGACGCGCGGGTGTGGAGCCACGCCACCGGTCCCGCTGCCGGGGCGGCCGCGGAGTTCGCCCGCGCCCGGGGGCTCGAGCCGGTGCGGTCCCTCCACGTGATGGGCCGCTCGCTGGTGGACGGCCCGCCCTGGCCGCCTGCCGCCGTGCCCGAGCGCTACGCCGTGCGCCACTTCGAGCCGGGTCGCGACGAGGCCGCGTGGGTCGCGGTCAACGCGGCTGCCTTCGCGTCGCATCCGGAGCAGGGCTCCCTGACGCGCCGCGACCTCGAGCAGCGGATGGCCCAACCGTGGTGGGACCCCGAGGGACTCATCCTCCTCGTCGAGGTGGCCGACCCGGACGTCATCGCCGCCTTCCACTGGACGAAGGTCGACCCGCCGGGCGGGACGACGGGCGAGGTCTACGTCGTCGGGGTGTCACCGGACCGGCAGGGCGAGGGGCTCGGCAAGGCCGTCACCGTGCTCGGCCTCGACCACCTGCGAGGTCGCGGACTGCGTGACGTCGTGCTCTACGTCGACGAGGAGAACGTCGCCGCCGTCCACACCTACACCCGCCTCGGCTTCACGGACCGGGAGGTCCATCGGCAGTTCGCCCGGCCGGCCAGGTGACGTCACCCGGCCCTCCTGGGACGCCGACCAGCGTGTGGGAGCGAGCCCAGCGGCATACGGCATCGGCGTCTGGGCTGTTCACCCCCCTGTCGCCAAACGATGCCACGATGGGCACATGAGCACCCGCAGCGTGGAACGCACCGACCTCGACGGCCAGGACGCGCCCCGCGACGGCGAGGGTGCGACGCCCGAGGTCAGCTCGTTCACGAGCACGGTGCCCAGCCCGCGGCTGCCGACCCGCGGCCCCAACGGCCGGTTCGTCGGGACCGGACCGGGCACCCGCCTCCAGCGGCTGGCGGAGGACCTGCCCGCCGACCGCTACCTCGAGCGCGAGCTGTCGTGGCTCCAGTTCAACGAGCGCGTCCTGCAGCTCGCCGCCGACCCGACTGTCCCCCTCCTCGAGCGGGCCCGCTTCCTCGCGATCTTCTCGAGCAACCTCGACGAGTACTTCATGGTCCGCGTCGCGGGCCTCAAGCGTCGTATCGCGACGGGCCTCGCCGTCCGCACCGCCGCGGGCATCGAGCCGCGCGAGCTCATCGACCGGATCGCCCGGCTCGCACACGAGCTGATGGCCCAGCACGCAGCCCTCTTCCAGCACGAGGTGCGGCCCGCCCTCGAGGCCGAGGGCATCACGATCGTGCGTTGGGACGACATCGACGAGTCCGAGCGCGAGCCGCTGCACCACTTCTTCGCCGACCGGGTCTTCCCCGTGCTCACGCCGCTCGCCGTCGACCCGGCGCACCCGTTCCCCTACATCTCGGGCCTGTCGCTCAACCTCGCCGTGCTGCTGCAGAACCCGAAGACGGGCACCGAGCACTTCGCCCGGCTCAAGGTGCCCCCGAACCTCCCCCGGTTCATCCGCATCGAGGACGCCAGCGAGGACGGCGCGCAGGTGCGGCGGTTCGTGCCACTCGAGGACGTCATCGCCTCGCACCTCGAGCAGCTGTTCCCGGGCATGGACGTGCAGGAGCACTTCTCCTTCCGGGTGACCCGCAACGAGGACCTCGAGGTCGAGGAGGACGACGCCGAGAACCTCCTCACCGCACTCGAGAAGGAGCTGACCCGGCGTCGCTTCGGCCCGCCGATCCGGCTCGAGGTCGAGGAGGACATGGATCCCAAGCTCCTCGACATGCTCAGCCGGGAGCTGCAGATCAGCGAGCGCGAGATCTACCGCCTGCCGACGCCGCTCGACCTCACCGGCCTGTGGACCGTGACGGACGTCGACCGGTCGGACCTCGAGTACCCCAAGTTCTTCCCCCGCACCCACCCCGACTTCGCCCCGACGGAGAGCGCGAAGCCGACCGACCTGCTCGCCGCGGTCCGGTCCAAGGACGTCCTCGTCCAGCACCCCTACAACTCGTTCTCCACGTCGGTGCAGGCGTTCATCGAGCAGGCGGCCGTCGACCCGAAGGTCCTCGCCATCAAGCAGACGCTCTATCGGACGTCCGGTGACTCCCCCATCGTCGACGCGCTCATCGACGCGGCCGAGGCGGGCAAGCAGGTCCTCGCCGTGGTGGAGATCAAGGCCCGGTTCGACGAGGTCAACAACATCTCCTGGGCCCGCAAGCTGGAGGAGGCCGGGGTGCACGTCGTCTACGGCGTCGTCGGCCTCAAGACCCACGCCAAGCTGTGCCTCGTCGTGCGTCAGGAGGCCGAGGGCCTCGTCCGCTACTGCCACATCGGCACCGGCAACTACAACCCCAAGACGGCCCGGACCTACGAGGACTTCGGCCTCTTCACCTGCGACCCGCAGGTGGGCGACGACCTGTCCCGGCTCTTCAACCAGCTCTCCGGCTTCGCGCCGCGCAGCCGGTTCAAGCGGCTGCTCGTGGCGCCGCGCTCGGTCCGCACTGGCCTCATCGAGCTCATCGAGGCCGAGATCGAGCTGCACCAACAGCGCGGCGAGGACGGGCCGCCCGGGCGCATCGCCATCAAGACCAACTCCATCGTCGACGAGGCGACCATCGACGCGCTCTATCGCGCCAGCATGGCGGGCGTACAGGTCGACGTCTGGGTGCGGGGCATCTGCGCCATCCGTCCCGGCGTCGAGGGGCTCTCCGACCGTATCCGCGTGCGCTCGGTGCTCGGCCGCTTCCTCGAGCACTCGCGGGTCTTCTGGTTCGACCACGGCGGCGACCCGCAGGTCTACATCGGCAGCGCCGACCTCATGCACCGCAACCTCGACCGGCGCGTCGAGGCGCTCGTCCGGATCACCGACCCCGGGCACCTCGCCGAGCTCGGCGCCCTCTTCGACCTGGCCTTCGACGAGCAGACGTCGCGCTGGGACCTCGGCGCCGACGGCCGCTGGGTCCGGCACCACCAGGACGAGTCGGGGGCTCCGTTGACCGAGGTGCACGCCGCGTTGATCGAACGGCACGACAAGCGGCGGCGGAAGGCGAGGCGCCGGTGAGCGGGCGGCCGGCCTGACGTGCCGTCGCTCATCCCCGCTGCCGGAACGGTCCCGTGGCGCCGCCGCCACGGGACGCTCGAGGTCGCCCTCGTCCACCGCCCCAAGTACGACGACTGGTCCTGGGCCAAGGGCAAGCTCGACCCCGGTGAGCAGCCGCCGGTCGCGGCCGTCCGGGAGACGTTCGAGGAGACCGGGCTCGAGGTCCGCCTCGGGATCCCCTTGCCGACGTCGACCTACACCGTGCTCGACGGCACGGGTGCGCCGGCGACCAAGGAGGTCCACTACTGGGCCGCGAAGGTGACCGGTGGCTCCGGGGCGCTCGAGCACGAGATCGACGAGGTCCGCTGGGTCGACGTGCGGACGGCACACGAGCTGCTCGACTACGGCCGCGACCGCGAGCAGCTGCTCGCCGTCGTGCGCGCCGAGCGAGAGCGCCGGCTCAGGACGTGGCCCCTCGTCCTGGTGCGGCACGCGAAGTCGCGACCCCGGAGCACGTGGAGCGGCGACGACCAGCTGCGCCCACTCGACGCGGTGGGCCGGCAGCAGGCCGAGGACGTCGCGCGGGTCCTCGGCGCCTACGGCGTCGAGCGGGTCGTGTCCTCCGCCTCGTTGCGGTGCGTCCAGACCGTCGAGCCGTATGCCGCTGGGCTGGGGGCGCGCGTCAGGGCGAAGGACGCGTTGACCGAGGAGGGTTTCGCCGAGGCCCCGGAAGGTGCGGCGCGGCGGCTCGACAAGGAGCTGGCTCGGGCGCAGCCCGTCGTCGTCTGCAGCCACGGGCCGGTGCTGCCGAGCCTGATCGGCGTCCTGGCCCGGCGGGTGGCCGCTGAGGCCGGGTGCACCCAGCGCACGCTGGAGCAGCTGGCAGCGGCGGGCGAGCGGGCGATGCGCAAGGGCGAGGTCCTCGTGATGCAGGTCCGGGGCGCCGGCAACGCGGCCGAGGTCGTCGCCGTCGAGCGCATCGACACCTGAGCCCAAACTCCCATCGTGCCCGTGGTGCGGTCCAGCCGCACGCGATGCTCGCAGGCCGCACCGGATCGTCGACGGTCGTTCACCTCGGGTTCACCGAGAGGGGGGATTCTGTCATCCGACGCTCCTAGGTTCACCTTCGGAAGCCCGGCCAACAGGGGGGTTTGGCCGGTCACACCGAACACTGAAGAGTCACCCATCGAGAGGGAATCCACCCGTGTCTGTTTCGCGTGTCAGCGCCATCGGCGCCCTCGCCCTCACCGGCGCGCTTGCGCTGTCGGCCTGTGCGTCCGAGAACCCGGCTCCGGCCGGCAACACCGCCGGCGCCGGCGGCACCGCGGCTGTCAACGCCGACTGCTTCGAGGGCGACCTCAAGGCCGAGGGCTCCTCCGCCCAGAAGAACGCCATCGACGAGGCGATCTCCGCCTACCAGACCGCGTGCGGCGACGCCAACATTGACTACCAGCCCAGCGGGTCCGGTGCCGGTATCAAGCAGTTCATCGCCAAGCAGGTCGACTTTGCCGGCTCCGACTCGGCGCTCAAGACCGAGGAGAAGGACGGCATCATCGAGTCCGAGGAGGCCAAGAACTCCTGTGGCTCCGACGCCTGGAACCTGCCGATGGTGACGGGCCCGGTCGCGATCGCCTACAACGTCGAGGGCGTCGACAAGCTCGTCCTCAACGCCGACGTCGCCGCGAAGATCTTCAACGGCGAGATCACCACCTGGGACGACGCCGCCATCGCCGAGCTCAACAAGGACGTCAAGCTGCCGTCCACCCCGATCAAGGTCTACTTCCGCTCGGACGAGTCCGGCACGACCGAGAACTTCACCAAGTACCTCAAGGCCGCCGCTCCGGAGGCCTGGCCGCACGAGACCGGCAAGAAGTGGACCGGCAAGGGCGAGGGCAAGGAGAAGTCCGCCGGTGTCGCGACGGCCACGCAGGGCCAGGACGGCGCCATCACCTACGTCGAGTGGAGCTACGCGCAGCAGAACCAGCTCGCCATGGCCGCCATCGACAGCGGCTCCGGCCCGGTCGAGCTGACCGCCGAGTCCGCCGGCAAGACCGTCGCCACCGCCCAGCAGGTCGGCACGGGCAACGACCTCGCGCTCAAGATTGACTACGCCACCAAGGAGGAGGGGGCCTACCCCATCGTCCTCGTGACCTACGAGATCGTCTGCTCGAAGTACGCTGACGCGGAGACGGGCAAGAAGGTCAAGTCCTTCCTCAAGTCCTTCGCCTCCGACGAGGTCCAGGGCAGCCTGACGACGCAGGGCTACGCTCCGCTCCCCGCGGAGGTCGCCACCAAGGTCAAGGCAGCGATTGACGCGATCTCCTGATCGTGTCGCAATGGGGCGGGTGCCGAGTCGACTCGGCCCCGCCCCATCCGGCATGTCCGCACCCGAGCGTCCGCACCCCGAACGCCCCCACCCCGAACGAAAAGGTCTGACGTGTCCACAGTGACCGGCGTCTCCGCCGCAGACGAGCTCCCCGGACCCGACGGCAGGAAGCCCCTGACCGGCGACCGCGCCTCGACGGGGCGCCTCGGCGACCGGCTCTTCGGCGGCGCAGCCACCCTGTCGGGCGTCATCGTCATCGCGATGGTGTCCCTCATCGCCGTCTTCCTGCTCGCGCAGGCGCTCCCGGCGTTGACGAACAACTCCGAGAACTTCCTGACCAGTCGCGTCTGGGCGCCAGGTGGTGAAAAGCCTGCGTTCGGCATCCTCGAGTTCCTCTGGACGACGGTCGCGGCCTCGACCATCGCGATGCTGCTCGCGGTGCCGGTCGGTGTCGCGGTGGCCCTCTTCCTGACGCAGTACGCGCCGATGTGGATGCGCAAGCCGGCAGCTTCGCTGGTCGACCTGCTCGCCGCGATCCCCTCCATCGTCTACGGGCTCTGGGGGCTCATGACGTTCCGGGCGTTCGTCAAGCCGGTCGAGCAGTTCCTCCAGGACAACTTCGGCTGGTTCCCGCTCTTCGCACCGACCAAGATCACCGGGGGGACGATCTTCTTCATCGGCATCGTGCTGGCCATCATGGTCCTGCCGATTGTCACGGCCCTGTCCCGCGAGGTGTTCGACCAGACTCCGGTGGCCCACAAGGAGGGCGCGCTCGCCCTCGGGGCCACCCGCTGGGAGATGATCCGCACGGCGGTCCTGCCCTTCGGCAAGCCCGGCGTCATCTCCGCCTCGATGCTGGCCCTCGGTCGGGCACTCGGAGAGACGATCGCCGTCACCTTCCTCGTCTCCGCGCTGTCGGACGGGACCGACTGGACGTGGTCGCTCTTCAACGGCGGCGAGACCTTCGCCTCCAAGATCGCCAACAACGCCGCCGAGTTCAGCAACCCGAGCAAGACCGGCGCCTACATCGCCGCCGGGCTCGTCCTCTTCGTGCTCACCTTCGTCGTCAACAGCATCGCCCGCATCGTCATCGAGCGCAGGAAGGCCTTCACCGAATGAGCCTCACGACGACCCCCGAGCACCACGTGCCGGACGACGGTGCCCCCACTGGCCCGACGACGCCACCGAGCCGCCCCCCGGCCCGACAGGCGGCGAGGGAGATGGACAACCCGCACCAGGCGCGCGCCGTCAAGGACATCCTCGCCCGCATCGTCATGTGGAGCGCCTTCGCCCTGGCGATGGTCCCGCTGGTGTGGATCCTCTGGACCGTCGCCAGCCAGGGAGTCCACATGCTCACCGAAGCGACCTGGTGGACCGGCAACCAGCGCAACATCAACTCCGACGACGCCGGCGGCGGCGCCCGTCACGCGATCGAGGGCACGCTGATCCAGGCCGGGATGACGGCCCTCATCTCGATCCCGATCGGCATCCTCACCGCCGTCTACCTCGTCGAGTACGGCCGGGGCCGGCTCGCCAAGGCGATCAGCTTCATGGTCGACATCCTCTCCGGTGTGCCGTCGATCGTCGCGGCCCTGTTCATCTACGCCGTGTGGGTGACCACGTTCGGCATCGACCGCAGCGGCTTCGCCGTCTCGCTCTCCCTCGTCCTGCTCATGATCCCGACGATCGTGCGGTCGACGGAAGAGATGCTCAAGCTCGTCCCCAACGAGCTGCGTGAGGCGTCCTACGCGCTCGGTGTGCCCAAGTGGGTCACCGTGGTGCGGATCGTCCTGCGCACTGCCTTCTCCGGGATCGTCACCGGCATCCTGCTCGGCCTGGCCCGCGTCATGGGCGAGACCGCGCCCCTGCTGATCCTCGGCCCCTACACCAAGAACTTCCAGCGCGACCTCTTCGACGGCAACATGGCGACCCTGCCGACGATGATCAACCAGGACCGCGGCGACTTCGCCCTGGTCACCGCCGCCGAACGGATGTGGGGCGCGGCACTGACGCTCATCATCCTCGTCCTCCTGCTCAACATCCTCGGCCGAGTCGTCGCCCACTACGGCTCCGTCAAGAAGTAAGAAAGCGAAGCACTTCGATGGCAAAGCGAATCGACGTCACCGACCTCAACGTCTACTACGGGGACTTCAAGGCCGTGGAGGGCGTGACGATGACGGTCGAGCCGCGCTCGGTCACGGCCTTCATCGGCCCGTCCGGCTGCGGCAAGTCCACCTTCCTGCGCACCCTCAACCGGATGCACGAAGTCATCCCGGGCGGGCGTGTCGAGGGCAAGGTCATGCTCGACGACCAGGACCTCTATGCCGCCTCGATGGACCCGGTCCGGGTCCGGCGCACGGTCGGCATGGTCTTCCAGCGGCCCAACCCCTTCCCGACCATGTCGATCTACGACAACGTCGCCGCGGGCCTGCGCCTCAACGGGGTGCGCGGCAAGAGCACCCTCGACGGCATCGTCGAGGAGTCGCTCAAGGGCGCGAACCTCTGGAACGAGGTCAAGGACCGGCTCGGCAAGCCCGGTGCCGGCCTGTCCGGTGGCCAGCAGCAGCGCCTCTGCATCGCCCGCGCCATCGCGGTGCAGCCGCAGGTGCTGCTCATGGACGAGCCGTGCTCGGCGCTCGACCCGATCTCGACCCTCGCGATCGAGGACCTCATCAACGAGCTGAAGACCTCCTACACGATCGTCATCGTGACCCACAACATGCAGCAGGCCGCCCGCGTCTCCGACCGGACCGCCTTCTTCAACCTGCGGGCCACCGGCGAACCCGGCCGCCTCGTCGAGATCGACGACACGACGAGGATCTTCAACAACCCGTCGCAGAAGCAGACCGAGGACTACATCTCGGGCCGCTTCGGCTGATCGCCGCGACCTGACAAACGACAAGGGTGCGACTCCTGTGAGCAGGAGCCGCACCCTTTGTCGTGGCCTGTCGGCCTTCGCAGGCCGACTCGGCCGACTCGGCCGATGACCTCAGTGGAACAGCGTGCTGATGTAGTAGAGCGTCACGGCGACGAGGCCGGCGCCGGGGAAGGTCAGGACCCAGGCACCGACGATGTTGCCGGCGACACCCCATCGGACGGCCGAGAAGCGCTTGGTCGCCCCGACGCCCATGATCGCCGAGGTGATCGTGTGGGTCGTCGAGATCGGTGCGCCGAAGCCCATCCCGGCGACGTAGAGGATCGACGCCGCCGTCATCTCCGCTGCAAAGCCCTGGGGAGGCGTCATGTGGATGATCCGGCGGCCGAGCGTGCGCATGATCCGCCAGCCGCCGGCGTAGGTGCCCATGGCGATGAAGGTCGCGGAGAGCATCAGGACCCAGATCGGGATGCTGTCTCCCTCGTGGTGGCCGGTGATGTTGAGGGTCAGGACGATGACGCCGGCTGTCTTGGCCGCGTCCTGGAGCCCATGGCCGAACGCCATGGCGGCCGCCGAGGCGGTCTGAGCCCACCGGAAGCCACGACTGACCCGGCCCGGGTGCGCGCGCCGGAAGGCCCACAGAATCGCGGTCATCACCAGGTAGCCCAGAATGATGCCGGCCAAGGGCGACAGGATCATCGGGATGACGACCTTGCTGAGCACCGTGTCCCACTGGACCGCCACGCCTGCCGCGAGAGCGGCACCGCCGAGCCCACCGATCAGGGCGTGCGATGACGACGAGGGCAGCCCGAACCACCACGTGATGAGGTTCCAGCCGATCGCGCCGAGGACGGCGCAGGCCACCAGCCACAAGGCGCCCGGCCCGGTCGGCACCTCGATGATGCCCGAGCCGATCGTCTTGGCCACCTTGACGCCGAAGAAGGCGCCGACGAGGTTCATCACGGCGGCCATGACCAGCGCCACCCGGGGGGTGAGCGCCCGCGTCGAGACCGACGTGGCGATGGCGTTGGCTGCGTCGTGGAAACCGTTGGTGTAGTCGAAGGCGAGGGCGATGGCGATGACGACGATGACCGCGATCAACTGCGCGTCCATCACGACTCCTTGACGGCGATGCCCTCAACCGTGTGGGCCACCTTCTCGAAGGAGTCGGCTGCCTCTTCGAAGCCGTCGAGGACGCCCTTCATCTTGATGATGTAGATGGGGTCCTGGCTGGAGTTGTTGTTGAACAGGTCGGCCAGCATCTTGCGGTGCAGGTTGTCGGCCTGGTTCTCGAGCCGGTTGATCTCGATCCAGTAGCTCGGCAGGTCCTGGAGGGAGCGCAGCCTGGGCATGGCCTCAGCGGTGACCTCGGCCATCCGGGACAGGATCTGGAACTGCTCGGCCATGCCCTCCGGAAGTGTGCCGATGCGGTAGAGCACGATGAGGTCCGCCGCCTCCTCGATGTGGTCCATGCAGTCGTCGAGGTGCGCCGCGAGGTTGTGGATGTCCTCACGGTCGAACGGGGTGATGAAGGAGCTGTTGACCTTCTTGATCAGCTCGTGCGTCGCCTCGTCCGCCTCGGTCTCGAGCGCTCGGAGGCGCTCGGCGATCGAGGGCCGCTCGGGAACGGCGACCTCGAGGAGCTTGGTCAGCTCGCGCGTGGCTTCGACGAGGAGTCCCGCGGAGGTGGCGAAGAGGGAGTAGAAGCTCGAGTCCTGGGGTGTCAGGCGAAAGCCCACTGGGGTGCTCCGGTCAATCGGCAGTTGGTCGGCACGATGCTATTGCCAGATGGTCACCTCGTCCCAAACCGGCGTTCACCGATGTGTCACCTGTCATACCCCGGAGGTGAACTGCGTGGCCCCCCGACGCTCAGCCGACCGGTTCACTGCCGAGCGGACCGTCTCGGTCCTCGCGGCTGACTCCGAGCAGCGCGTCGATCTCCTCCGGGGTGAAGTGCCGGGGACTCGTGGACGCCGCGACGACGAGGTCGCTCACAAGCTCGATCTCGTCGGCGAGCGCTCCGTCGACCAGATCGTTGGTTGGCTCGTCGCTCATGGGGCAAGAGTAGATCCCCGCACGGTCTCGTGGGGGCGAAGCCCCCGGGGGCCCGCAGTGTGCTTCCACTCGCCAGGCGGGGCATCATGGACCCATGGCCGCTGATGCGGAGAGCGGGTCGGTCGCACCGGCTGCCTCTTGGACCCCCTTCGAGCGGGGTCGGTTCATGTTCGGTCGGTGCGACATCTGCGGCTTCGAGACTCCTGCGCGTCGGGCGAGCTACTCCGTCG
The DNA here is from genome assembly GCF_028446585.1 of Intrasporangium calvum. Classification (GTDB taxonomy): domain Bacteria; phylum Actinomycetota; class Actinomycetes; order Actinomycetales; family Dermatophilaceae; genus Intrasporangium; species Intrasporangium calvum_A. The sequence continues at coordinate 10,398 of NZ_JAPFQL010000030.1, read as the reverse complement.
GGGTCGACATGCAGGCCCACGCCCTGCTGTGCCGGGCAGAGGAGGCAGCGGATGTTGCGTCGGGCCGGGAGCGCCTCTCGGCACAGGGCCGCTCGTAGCGGCTGAATTTGGGACCCGGGGCTACCGCGACCCGACGCCCGTCAAGGATAGATGGACCCCTCGGGATCACCAAAGCGCGCTCCACAGCCCCGCGGCGCAGCCGAGCCAGCCACCCCACCAAGCGCAGGTATGCCGCTGAGCGAGCCCAGCGGCATACGACACCTTCGGGGCGGCTCAGTTCAAGGAACCCCCGCGCCAGAGACGCGCGCAGGCCGCCAGATCCTCCGCCATCCCCAGCAGGTTCGCCGCGTGCTCAGCCGACTCGCTGCCGGCCGAGACGTCCGCCCGACCGGCGGAGACGACGCGACAGAACGCCGCGGCCCGCTCCAGGGCGACCGCCAGGTCACCGCTGAAGACGCCGCGCAGGATCTCGTCGATCAGCCGACTCATCCCCTCCGGGTCCGGCGGGTCCGACGCGCCCGCGACGGCATGGTTGGGGCCGGTGAAACGGATGCCCGCGGCGTACTCCCGACTGGCGTCCTCAGGCGAGCGCCGCACCCACTCACGCAGCACATAGAGGCGCCACAGGCTCCCCGGGAGGCTACGCGCCGGACGCTGCGACCACAGCTCGGCCAGCGTCGACAGACCGATGTCGTCGACGAGCGCGACGAGCCGCTCCGTGACGGCAGGGTCGGCCGCCGCGCGGCCGGCGTGAACGAGGGCCGCCGCCGTCTCGTGGGCGACGTGAATCTGCTCCGTCGGATCGTAGGCACCGCCATGCGCCTCCAGCGCCGACGGGCTGAAGAACGCCGGCCGCCGCGGGGCGCGATGCTCGCTCTCGCTCATCCCGGCAGGCTAACCCCGGGCAGGGAAGACGGGGCACTTCGAGCCAGCCGCCGGACCCCGTAGACTCCGTGCGTGCTCCGGTTGGGTGACCTTCCGGGGACGGGCCTCTAGCTCAGTGGGTAGAGCATCGGACTTTTAATCCGCCGGTCGTCGGTTCGAGCCCGACGGGGCCCACCAGAGGTTTGTGCAGGTCAGGCAGGGTCAGCCGCATCGGCTTGCCCCTCCTCTCCCTCGCTCCGAGCCCCAAGGGGGCGCAAAGGGGGCACAAGTCCATCGAGAGCCAGCGCGACGGCGTCCAGATCGTCGCCGAACAGACCGGCGTACACATCGAGCGTCATCGCCGCCGACGCATGCCCCAACATCTGCTGGACGGCCTTGACGTTCGACGGGCGAGTCATCATGCATGTGGCCGGCCTTCACGCCATCGGTTCCCTTGGCGCCATTCGCTATCTGACCTCTCATATCGCTCAGCTCTTCGGCGAAGCCGATGCCGACGTGTCGTGGTCAGGCATTGTCCGCGCGGAGTACATCGGCTTGGAGATCCAGGCAGCTGACCTGCTTTCGGGCCCGCATGCATGGTGACCGCCACGATGCGGGCCATCACGGCCCAGCTCCCCGACCGAGGAGATGGTGACGACAGAGTCCATCTCACCGCCAACGCAGTCATAGTCCTTGACGGCGCCTCGGCCTTCCTGAACCACGGAGTATCCGCCGCCACCTACGTCGACTCCCTCGGCGCAAGCCTCACGCAGCTGGTCCGGGCCTCTCCGGATGCCGACCTGACCGAGATTCTGCGAGACGCCATCGCACGCACCCGCGACGCCTTGGACCTGATACCCGGACGAGCACCAAGCAGCACGGTCGCGATCGCTAGGGCCACCGCAGAAGCCGTGGACCTCCTCGTGCTAGGAGACTCACAGGTCGCCACACCCAAGGGCACAGTGCGCGATGACCGCCTTGCCCACGTCGCTCCCGATCAGCGCAAGGCCTACCGGACCTGGCTCGCCGAGGGCCATGGTTATGACGACACGCTACGCGGCCTACTGCATGAACTGCAGGCCGAGCAGATTCGCTATCGCAACAGGCCTGGTGGTTACTGGATCGCCGAGGCCGACCCGAACGCCGCCCAGCACGCCATAACCTCGCAACTCACAATCGCTGCCGTCCCTTGGCTAGTCGTCGCCACCGATGGCGCGTACAAGCCCATGGGCTACTTGGGACTCGACAACTGGGCGACGCTCGCGCATGCCACCCCGAACCAACTGTCAGCCGTCCTCATGCAGTGCCAGCAATGGGAGGCCCAAGAGGACCCCGACGGCGCCGCACTCCCTCGAGCAAAACGCCACGACGACAAGACCATCGCCGCTTGTCAACTGGCGCCAAGAACGTAAACGTCGGGAACCCCGGCATCGGGATCAGCAACTCACTCAAAGCGGCATGAGCGAGCGACCGTGCGCCTAGTGGCCAGCACCGCACCCGGGCAGCGGCCGCAGCTTGAACATCAGGATGCCGACCAGGCGCTTGTTCATTGACGCGTACTTCTCCGGGAAACGCTCGGCCGCTTCGGGTGACATCTGAGGCTCGACTGCCTTCTCGATCCACAGCCCAGCGGTGCTGAAGGTGTTGAGCAGGTCGGACATCGTGTACGGCCGCTTGGTGAGCGTCACTTGGTCGTCCCAGTTGCGGTGCTTGTAGGAGAACCGTTCCGTGGAGAAGTACTCCTCGCCCACGGTGGTGCCGTTCTGCTCGGCGCGTTCGAGGGCGTAGCGAATCGGCTGAGTCCGAGTGAGCAGGATGAAACCGTCGTCGGTCAGCATGCTCCGGGCGACCTGGAGTGCCCGGACGGGGTCCGTGGCGTATCCGAAGGATTGCAGGAACAGGATCCGGTCGAAGCGGCGACCGGACAGGCCTGGCACTGCAGCTAGATCCGACAGGTCGGCCTGGATGAGTTCCACGTCCGGTGGAGTCTCGATGAAGTTCCCGCTGATATCGACTCCGACCGCCACCGAGGCGCCCTCGCCGGCGAGTTGAGCAACCTTGGCCCCGTTCCCGCACCCGGCGTCCAAGACGGCCAGACCAGTCACGTCGCCCAGCAGCTCGCGCTGCGCCGGCCACTCCACGAGCCGGTCGAGGGAGTCCGCACGGGCGCGAGCCTGCTCGAAACCTGCCGAAAGGGTCTGCCATGGGCGGCTCGCGTCGCCACTCGCTCCTGATGTCTGGGCTGCCATGACCAGATGCTGCCAGATCCCTCCGCCACGCCGCCCACGACCCGTCGGATGAGGCCACCGCAACGACCTGTCATCGGCACGAGCGCAACATCCCATCATCGGCAGATCCGGACGCTCACGACCACCACCACTCCTGAGCCTGCGAGAAGCCGCGCCGTGAGGAGTTTCTGTACTGGCTCAAGCGCGCCTCCGGCGCGAAGAAGCGCGGGGCCCCGCGATGGGGACCCCGCGCTCCGGCGCTGGCGCGCCTACGCGCACCCCACTGCACCCCGCGCTACACGGCGGAGGGCCGCAGAGCGAGGAAGGCAGCACACCGTCACCCGTCTACCTCGCCGCCCGCTCTCGCGCCCAGGCGATTGCCCGGCGAGCTCGCTCCTGAAACGCTGGCACGTCCCCGCCCCTACCGAGCTCGTCACACGCATGGTCGAACTCCGCCCCGCCGACTTCGCTGAGCATGACGACCAATGCCAAGTGTCTGACAGCGGGAAACGACTTCAGGTGCCCGAGATCTGACCGACGCACCGCCTCGACCATGCGATCGCGGTCTAGGAGACGGTCAAGTAACGGCAATCCGTGCTCCGTTAGGCGGCCTACGAGGTCCTTCACTGCCTCTTGCGCCGACTCCTCGTCCGAGCAAGTCCAGCTGTCGGGCCGCGCTCGCTCTGTCTCGAGTGGTTCCAGTCGGTCCCGGTAGAGGCCGTGCTGTTCCAGAGGCGCCTTCCCATCAGGGATCCCGAGGTCGAGACGTGTCCAGTCCCACCATGGAGCCGGCACGACGGCCAGGTTCACGTAGACCCTGGCCGTTTCTGCGCTGTTCCACGCAGACATCTGCACGTTCACAATCGACGTGTCACCCAGACTGTTGAGTCGACGCCAAGTCTGGCCCGAACGGCGGTACCCAGCGCTCTTCAGCACGGGTGCTACGACGTCACGCAGTGCGGCACGAAGCCGTCCGGGCGCATCAACATCCATCGCCTCGCTCAACCACCCGCTCCTGACTCTGCGTGGGCGACTGACCTCCCGCCGCCGACCCGACGCTCCACTGTCCGCACGCCTCCGGACCACGTCAAGGGCGCTGCGCGTCGCTGCGCGATGGCCTGCGGCCACCCTTGACCCGGCCACTCCGGCGTGCTGGCCTGCTCCGCTATGGGTTCGGTGGCTCTCCCTGCCCGAGCCGCATGCCACGCGTGGAACCGCATGGCACAGTGTCACCCCATGGGAAGCGTTCGCGACATCACAGAGTTGGTCAACGAGGACGACTCGGTGTGGCAGGAACTCCGGAAAGCAGTTGCGGGCTCTGAAACGACAGTCCTGCCGCGGGACGACACCCGCGCGGCAGCGACGCTCTTCCGCCTTCAAGTCAGCACCCGATCGACCCTTGGGGCCCTTGCCTACAATGCCGGCGGCCTGGTCGTCGACCACGGGTGGCTGAGGATCTTGGGTGGGGGAACTGACCGCCTGGTGGGCCTCGCCGACATCAACACGCTCGGCGAACCGCGCGAAACCTCCACACCGCCCGGGCACCTCGTTGTGGCCCAAGACATCCTCGGCGGCTACTTCGCCATCAACGGCGGCGACCTTCCCGTCGACCTCGGTGAGATCGCGTATTGGGGACCCGACACCCTGGACTGGAGCGGCCTCGGAGCAGGACACACCGCGTTCGTCCACTGGGCTATCAGCGGCGGCACCACCGACTTCTACCGGGACCTCCGCTGGGACGGGTGGCAAGACGTCGCAGCAAGCCTTCAGCTCGACGAGGGACTGTCGCTCTACCCGCCCCCATCGACAGTTGAGGGCCAGGACATCTCCTCGGCTTACAAGCAGGCGGTCCCCATGACCCAGCTCGTCGCGTTCCACGCCGACTTCGCCAAGGCAACGGACGGCCAGGACGGACCCTTCGTAGTCCGGGTCGCTGAGTGAGCGCACGCTGCCCTGCCAGAAGTGCCTGAGAGGTAGCCGCAAGGCCGACAGGAGCCAGCACCAACTTGTATAGAGGAGCCCGAGAACCATTGCAACGAAAGGGCGCCCGGCCAGCCGTTGGACCGCAGTCGGACTCCTAAAGCGGAGGTTGCACATCCGAGGTACATGGGGGCGCGAAAGGGTCACGCTCGGACGGAACACGACAGCAAACCACAGCAACCAGCACTGATGCAGCCGTGCTCGGAAGTCCTCACGGGGGCAGGGGGCCGCGTGCCCTGGACTGACTTTTAATCCGCCGGTCGTCGGTTCGAGCCCGACGGGGCCCACGAGACGAATTGCGTTGCACTACAAAGGTTTTCGCGTTCTCCAGCTTGCGCCGTCGCACGCTCAGGATTCGTCGTGGCCGGAAATGGCCGGGTACAGGAGGGCCTGAAGTGGACCGAGGGGCTGCTGGGGTCCCTTCCAAGCATGCTTCTGCTAGGCAGCGCCACGTTTCGACCCACACGCTGATACAAACGACTCGCGGCAAGCGCGGACGTTTGATGCAACGATTCGGCTCACGGCAGTTGGGCCCTTCGCGCTTGACGAAGGGCTCCTGCTCGAAGGTCAGCCAAGAACTCTTTGACGTCTTGGCGTCGGCGGTGGATCAGCTCAGCCAACCGCTGTTGGAACATCTCTGGGTCGAGGTGACCTGCCATCCCGGACGCGTAGGTTGCGTCGAGAAGCTCGATGGCCAGACCGTCGTCGTGGAGGCTGGACGACCACGTCCACACCTGCTCGTCCGGGCCGATGACCGTAGCCCCGCCGGGATTCGGCATGTCCCGGTCGTCGACGCAGCTGGCCGACCACAACCCCTGAGAACCCACAGGCACGACCCGTATGGCGTGCCCTGGCGGCAAATCGCCAACGCGACCCCTCATTACTTCACGCGCGCGCTCCATGCTCATGGGCATGACGGAAGTATGCACGCGCGACAGCTGGAGCCGCCGGTTGCCGTAGTCATGGCAAGACTCCCTCTGCGGCTTGGCCGCTCGATCTCAGAGGTCCTGAGAGCGGCATGTGCGAGCCTTGGAAACCGGGTGCGCGGTTCCGCCCGCTTACGAGAGCATCGGCGGGTGACAGGATCCAGCTCGCTTGCGGCCCGCTCGGTTCAAGAACTCCGTTCGGCCTGCGCTGCGGGTGAGCAACCGCGGTATGTGTTCTTTTGGGGCCACCGTCCTCGCCGGCCAGGTGTGGTCGACCAGTCCTGCCTCAGCCAGTGGTGGCCCTGTCGTTTTGAGGCCGACGGGCAGCGGTTCGAGTCTGCTGAGCAGTACATGATGTGGCGGAAGGCCTGCCTGTTCGGCGATCGGGCGGGTGCGGAGGCGATCCTCAAGGCACGGTCCGCCGCCCATGCCAAGGCCCTTGGCCGCGAAGTCCGGGATTTCGATGAGGCCACGTGGATCGCGCATCGCTGGGTCGTTGTCGTTGCGGGTTCCCTCGCAAAGTTTGCTGGCGACGATGCGCTTAGAGCGTTCCTGGTCTCGACCCGTCAGCGCGTGCTAGTGGAAGCGTCTCCGGTTGACGCGATCTGGGGCGTCGGGATTGCGGCGGATGACAAGGCTGCAAGTGATCCGTCGCAATGGCCGGGCTTGAACTTGCTCGGATTCGCCCTGATGGAGGCCAGGTCAGCGCTCTGAAGTGGCCCGCTAGTCCCGTCCTCAACGCGGCAGATCCGGTAAACGACAGAGATCGAGAACGATTCGGGAGGCGAACACGCTGTAGTCCGTCCGCGGGGCTCGTCGCCACGGTCCAGCACGGCCTCGGGGCATCTTGGTCATCAGCAGGACAGGGACGTGGCAAATGTCCTTCACCCGTTGGGGTAGGTGACAACCGGCTCCGCTTCCGGATCGGAATACGCCCAATGGGCGCCCGGCCGAGCCTGACGGGTGAGGACCGCAACTGACGGCTCCGACAGCGGCCGGTAGGGCAACTCATGAAGCAAGCGGCTTGCTTCTTCGACGGGGAACCAGCGGGCCTCCTGAATCAGACCATCTGGGTCGCGGACGTGCAGGGTCGGATCCACCACGTCGACGGTGAAGTTCCACACCCGGCTGAGGGTGACTGCTCCGGTCACCGCCGCCGTGCCATGAAGAACGAGGTCCGCGGTTGCGACGACCAGACCTGTCTCCTCGGCCAACTCTCGGCAGGCGCCCTCAAACGGCGTCTCGTTGTCCTCGATCCGCCCGCTCGGGATGTTCCAGTAGGGGCCGCCCCACCGTGGGTACTCCTCGTACACGAGAACGACTTTGTCGTCGTGATGTGCGAGAACACCGGCGTACCGGGACCGACTCATGCTTGGCACGGGGGCCATTCAACCTCACCTCAGCACCGCGCACGGGCACGGGCACGTCACAGCTTTCACTATCTGCGGCAGGTGCGGATGTATCACCCGTCTACCTGGTACGGGGCCGTCCTGTGGTGGGCTGTCTTGCTCGGTCAAGCCGCGATGTCGAGGAGGTGCGCGATGTGGGGCCAGGCGGCCCCACCCAATCGTTGCGGTGCGCCGTCGTCGCCACCAACCTGGTACGGCCGGTCGAGGTCGGGGAGGGCTTCCCCGGGCAAGACCACGGGATGGCCGGCTCGCTCATCACACACGATCGTGGTGGGCAGTCCAGCGTCTTCGCGTCGGGCCGCGATCCGCTTCGCCTGCGGCAGGGATGCCCACACCTTGTCGTCACCACCAGCTACGAGCAGGACCTGGCCCGGGATCTGCGTGACCGGAATCTCGGCAGCCGCCACGATGTCGGGGCCGGCGACCTCACGGCTGCGCTCGTAGAAGTCCACAAACGCCGGCTTGCCTGTCGGCGGGAGCTGCCAGGTCCGGTCCATCGGGACGAACGGCACGGGCCGACCTTGGAGCGTCCACTTGCTCAGGTGTGGATCGTCGTCGTTGCGGGCTTGGCCTTCCCACGCCACGTCCGTGGGCTGAATGGCCACCACACCCGCCAATCGCTGATCGATCGTCGCCGTGAGGAGTGCGGCCTCGGCCCCGTAGGACAGACCCATGAGGACGAGCCGGTCGCACTCGCTGGCAATGAGATCGATCGCCTCGGTGAAGTACTCGAGCGGCACTTCGACTGGCACGGCCGGCAAGCCGTCGCCGCCAAACCACCGCAACCCCATCGCGGTCACACCTCGGGCGGCCAGCATGTCGACCCGGCCGGTATCGATACGGCCGCTCGATCCAGCGAGCACCAGGGCGCCGGTGCCGATCCTGCCGACCTCGGGCCGACCCCAGTGGACATTTGACTCAACGATCGCCACAGCACCCTCCTACGTGACTGGCCGAGCCGAGCCTAACCCGCCGATCAGCGCTCCATTCGGCCCGCGGTGTGTTCGAAATGCGGCAGGTTGGGTGGTACCAAGGGTTACCGACCAAACATCCTGTCATCGGCATGAGCGGACTGTCATGACCGCGTCGTTTGGGGGCGAAGTTCCACGCCCGTAGTCGGCGGATGGACGCTGCTCCTCAGCGAACGCCTCGGACGGCGCAGCCGTGGTGAAGGCCATGGCGGCCGAGGGCAGTGTCGTGGACGAAGGCGATGGCCGGATATTGGCCGGGTACGCGCGGCAATTTGTGCCTCTCGGCGCCCCTGAGCGGTCAGACAAGGCGTTGGGAGGCAACGGAATTCGCGGTTCAAGGCGGCGTGCGTCCGCCCTTTTAATCCGCCGGTCGTCGGTTCGAGCCCGACGGGGCCCACCAGAGGTTTGTGCAGGTCAGGGCTGCTTCCTCCTCCGCGGAAGGACCACTGAGCCCCGCAATTGGACCGGGACGATGTGCCACAAATGTGCCACACGAGTCTGGCGAGGGCGCCGCGCGATGGAGGGTGCGGCTCGCTGACCAGCGCAAACGGTGGCGACGCCGTGATCTCGACGCGCGCGACCAGCGGATTCGACTCCGTGACATCAGCGGCCACCTTCAGCGTCGAGCGTCTCCGCGAGCGCCCTCCGGCGCACACCGTGAGCGGGGGTCAACCATTGGTTGACGGAATGAATAGCGTCAACGTACGGTTGACGTCGTGGAGGTTGTGCGCTCGACCCTGAAGCACGGGATCGACGCCGCTGACATCGAGCACGCATGGAGCAACGCCATCCGGCTCGTCGAGTACGAATACGCGGGCGAGGACCGTCTGCTCGTGATCGGTCCCGACCAGCATGGCCGGATGCTGGAACTGGTCGCAGTTCCCGCCGGTGAGCCCACCCGCATCATCCACGCCGACCGCTCCGGCCCAAGTTCTTCGACTACCTGAGATGAGGTGAACGACATGGCAAACCTGAAGACCAACCACGACCGCACCGGCCTGGACCAGCTCGACCCATCCACCCACCCGGCGAGGGACGCCGCTTCCTCCCGCCGGATCCTCGGGGCCCGTCGCAGCCTCGCGGCCGCCGAGCAGGAACTGCGCGACGCCGTCCGCGCAGCCCGTCAAGCGGGCGACTCCTGGACCGTCATCGGAGCCGCGCTCGACATCACGCGCCAAGCTGCACAGCAGCGGTTCGGCGAGCACTGACAACGCGGATGCCAGACCCAGAGGCCGTTGGGTCCCGATCGCAAACGGAGTTTGCAGCTGCATAGGCCGCGAAAAGACGCGCCTCCCTGATCCGGCTGATCGAGGGCGATGTGGGCGCGCCTGGTTAGGCCAACCAACCCCGTCATCGGCGCCGGCGTACGAGCCACGCCGAGGCGGCCAGGACCCCACCGCAACGGCACCTGGCCTCCGAAACTGCGAAAGCGTCCCCTCTTCCTCAGCATCCTCAGCCCACGTTGCCGGCTGGAGTGTTCTCCCGGCGCATCTCCTCGAGGGTATTGGCCAAGTCGTTTGCGCTGCATGGAAGAGCGTTGACGTTCACCAGCAGGTCATCGGACCTGGTCAGCCTCCGGTTCAGTGCAAGGAGTGCTCGCCTCCACGCCACTTGCCGACCGACCACGGTCGCCCAGTCGCGAGGAGTCAGCGCCACTGTGGGCTGCCCGAACGCGCTCGTGCCCCGGATCCGACTCAGTTCAGACCATGAGATCCAACCTGCGGCCACCAAGCTCGAGCGATCTTCCATGCCTTGACTGTCCGCCCGGATCGCTGGCCCCGGCCGGACCACCGATACCACCAGCCAGACGCAGGAACCCCCGAAGAACAGCACTCCCGCCCCGCCCACCAGCCAACCGAGCACCGGCACCGGGAGCAACACCAAGGCCGTTGTCGCCAACGCCGCCGCGAGGACAGCCATCATCAGAGTCGTCAGGCGGGCCACCGGCACCTCCAACCGCCCCAGCGGATCCGGCTCCGCAGGCGAGTCTCGTCCGCGGTCGACGTGCAACCACACCGAG